>CAZZHL010000065.1:0-9670 GCA_964653945.1 uncultured Pirellulales bacterium | reverse complement strand
GTCTAAATATTGTTATACTTAGCAAAAATTCTTGACATAATACGCAATTTATATTAGATTTGGATATTTAGCCATTTGTTTACAGTTGGCTCGCCGCGATGCGCCGCAGCGGGCAGGATAGATTAGTTGTTAATTATTTGGAGGTTTTTGTGAATAAAAACCTGGCTCGTGAGTTAATTAATGCAGGGGTGCATTTTGGGCATGGCGTAAGCCGATGGAATCCCAAAATGGCCCCATTTATTTTTACAAAGCGTGGGAATATTCATATTATCGACGTCAAGAAGACCTTAAGTGGCCTGCTCATAGCTCGAAAGCTTCTTGCTGAGGTTGTCTCTTCCGGTAAAGATGTTATTTTTGTAGGCACGAAGCGCCAGGCCCAAAAAGCCGTTCAGGCCGTTGCGGAAAAGTGCGGAATGCACTATGTCTCGCAGCGATGGCTCGGCGGTACGCTCACTAATTTTAGAACTATTCGCTCCCGGCTGCAACGGCTGGAAGAATTGGAAGCTATGCTGGAAAGTGGAGAGCTTGAGAGCGAGAGTAAAAAACAGGCCTCGAGACTGAAACGCGAGATGCGAAAGATAAAAAGCAATCTCGAAGGCATTCGGAAAATGTCTCGTTTACCGGGTGCTGTTGTTGTGGTTGACACAAAGAAAGAATATATTGCCTTGCGTGAGGCCAGGAAGCTGGGGATAGCGACGGTTGGAATCCTCGATACGGATTCAGACCCCGACGTTGTGGATGTGGCCATTGCTGCCAATGATGATTCCATCAGGGCGATTGAGCTGTTACTTAACGAGTTGGCAGAAGCGGTGGTAATGGGTAAGACGATGGTCTCATCCCGTCAGGAACTGACGCCACGCCCGAAACGGGTTCGCTCGTCAAGGCTGGCCCTGGCCCGAGCTGAGGAACCTCATGAAGAAGCAGTGGTCGCCAGCTCCGCTGAGGAATCGCCAACGGAGAGCGGAGAGTCGGTCTCACAAGAAACTGAACAACAAACGTAATAAAAAGCAAAAAATGTTGGTATTTACCAGCGCTGAAACCGCCGGTTGCCGTAATAACAAATACAGGTTACGAGTACCGAGTCACTTAATTAGGGGTTTTTAAGATGATGGAAATTTCAGCTTCGATAGTGGTTAAGCTACGTAAGATGACTGGACAGGGAATGATGGACTGCAAAATGGCACTTCAGGAGGCAAGTGGTGATATCGACCAGGCTATGACCATCCTCAGGAAGAAAGGTCTTGCGACCTTAGCCAAGCGCGCAGAGCGGGAAACCACAGAGGGTCTGGTTGTATGCAAAACCAGCGATGATGGAAAGATAGCTATCTTGGCGACTCTCTGCTGTGAGACCGATTTTGTGGCCAAAAGTGAAGATTTTGCAGCCGTAGCAGAAACCCTGGCCAATTGTGCCCTCGCTTGTCCAGCCGATGAGTGGGCGGAGAGTATTCTCGAAACTACCATTGATGGGAGAAAATTCAGCGATATCCTGACAGAAATAGTCAGCAAGACCGGAGAGAAAATACAGGTCGGCGATTACGCAAAATGCAAGCTCAATGGCCCCGGTCTTATAAGCACTTACATTCACTTCAATCAAAAAGTCGGCACAATGGTTCAGATTGAAACCAGTGACGAAACGACAGCCAGCGCAGATGTGCTAAAACAAACTGCATCCGATATTGCCATGCACACCACTGCAACCAAGCCGTTAGCGCTGGACAAAGATGGCATTGATTCTGAGACAATTGAACGGGAAAAAGCCATCTTTGCTGAACAGGTCAAGAATAAGCCGGCCAATATCGTAGACAAAATCGTCGAAGGCAAGTTGAAGAAATTTTTTGAGGAGAATTGTCTTTTAGACCAGAAGTTCGTCAAAGACGACAGTAAATCTGTTGCTCAGGTTCTCACTGAAGCCGCCAAGCAGGCCGGAGGCCAGGCAAAAATAAAAAGATTTATCCGATTTGAAGTCGGATAAAATACGATATACAACATACGAAATACCATATATGGAAAATGGCAAAGTGCAAATATAATCGTGTGTTATTGAAGCTTTCCGGCGAAAGCTTTTGCGGGCCCGGCGAATTTGGAATTGACGGCTCTTCGCTTCAGTCGCTTGCCGAAAGGATATTGGAGATTTGCAAACTCGGCCCACAGGTAGCCGTTGTTGTTGGGGCCGGCAATTTAGTGAGAGGCGAAACTTTTTCCAAGGTTAGCAACATACCCCGCAACACTGCCGATTATATGGGAATGTTAGCTACTATTATCAACTCTTGTGCCCTGCAGGAGACGCTTGAAAAGCTCGGCCAACCAACCAGGGTCTTAAGTGCCATAGAAGTCGCGGCGATGTGTGAGCCGTTTATACGCAGACGTGCTATTCGCCATCTTGAGCAGGGACGAGTTGCGATATTGGCTGGCGGAACAGGAAATCCCTTCTTTACCACCGATACCTGTGCGGCACTGCGGGCTGCTGAGCTCGAAGCAGATGTGCTGATAAAGGCGACAAAGGTCGAGGGTGTCTATAGCGATGACCCTGTAAAAAATCCGGGTGCTGAGCTGTTTGAAAAATTATCTTACGAGGACCTGCTCAATAAAAATCTCAGGATAATGGACCATTCGGCAATAAGTCTTTGTCGGGAGAATAACATCCCGATTATTGTTTTGAATATCTTCAAAAAAGGCAATATAGCCAAGGCCATCTGCGGTGAAAAAGTTGGCACTGTTGTAAGCTGATTGCGGAGGTTACATATGCCAGTTAAAGAAATAGTTTCTGATTGCGAATCCAAAATGAAAAAGGCAGTCGAAGTTCTGCACGATGAGTTAAAGATTATTCGCAGCGGCAGGGCTTCCACCGCTCTGGTTGAGAACATAAAGGCCGATTTCTATGGTACGCTTACGCCGTTAAAACAGATGGCAACGCTGGCAGCTCCGCAGGTAGATATGATTGTTATCAAGCCGTTTGACTCTACTTCAATTAAAGCAATCGAAGCCGCAATTAAAAGTAGCGACCTGAGCATTGCACCGATTGTTGATGGCAAGCTTGTCCGCCTCAATATTCCGTCGCTTAATGAGGAAAGAAGAATACAGCTCGTTCAACAGGTCAAGCACATAGGTGAACAGTCGAAAGTCGGTGTTCGCAACATCAGAAGAGATGCAAACAAACACCTCGAAAAGCAGCAGAAAGACAAAATCATCACTGAAGACGACCTCGAAAAAGGCAAAAAGCAAATCGATGACATCACCAAGCAGTACACCGACAAGGTTGATGAGGTTGTCAGGCACAAATCAGACGAAATAATGCTCGACTGATTTTTCTCATCGTTTAGGCCTGCGTATGCGTTTGTAATTGGCATTTAACCTATTTATTCACTTAAGTTTTTTAGGGGGACAAAATGATGCAAGTCGAAGAAAACCCCAAAGCTAAGCCGCGAAAAAAAACCTCGAAAAAGATACTCAGGTTAATACTGGTATTTGTACTCGTTCTGGTTGTCCTGGCTTTTCTGTTTTTGCCTGTGTTTGTTTCATCCGAGAAAGGCAGGCAAATAATACTGGCCAGGATTAACAATGCTGTCAGCGGCACAATAAATTTTGCTAATTTGTCAATGGGCTGGTTTAAAGGCATAAAGGTTGCGGATTTTAGTTTCAACGATAATGCCGGTCGAACTTCTGTCCAGGTCAGGCAAATCGCCGCAAAACCGCACTATGGCTCAATTCTGATGGGTGATTTGTCCTTCGGCCAAACGATAATTGATAAGCCGAACATAGAAATTAATCTTAAAGCCGAGCAGGCAGCCGAAGCCCTGCAGCAGAAAGTGCCGGCCGCCGAAAAACCTGAATCTGTGATGTTGCCGATTAAAAGAATCGACCTTATTGTAAATGACGGCAATGTTAAAGTTACCGACCGCCAGGCGCGAATTGTTGAACTTTCACAGATAAACTCGAAAGTAAATCTGCGCCCGCTGGGCCAGCGGACAAATTTCGATATAAATTTGGCTATGGTGGATAAAGATAAACAATCACCGATTCACGCAGCCGGTCATATTAATCCTGAACAAACTAAAACCGGCTGGAGCTTAAAAGGTACTAGCGGTGATTTTGTCGTTGAGGTCAACGATTTGGACCTTGAATCCCTTGCGCCCTTTTTTACATTAGCCGGACTTGAGGTTCAGGCCAAAGGGGTGGTTTCAGCTTGTTTAGATAGTCAAATTAAAGATGGTCAGGCTGAAAATTTAAGCGGCACAATCAACGCAACGAATCTGGACATAACGGCTGCCGAGTTAAAAGGTGACAGAATAAAAACCGGCACTTTAGATGTAGATGTCAGGCTGAGTCACAAAGCCGATGCGATAAATATTGATAAGCTTCAGCTTAAAAGTGATTGGGCTAAAGTCTCAGCCGGCGGGACTATTCCTACGACCTTCAAATCTCTGACCGATTTCTTACAGCCCGATTCAAATTACGACTTGCAGGCCGGTTTTGATTTTGATTTGGCTGCCGTTCTTTCGCAAATGCCCAAAACCCTGGGCATAAAAGAAGGTACGGAAATAACAGCCGGCCGATTGAACGGTAATATTCACACATCCACCGAAGCCGGCCAAAGGAAAATCCAGGGCCAGGCAACCCTCTCAGGATTACAGGGCATAATCGAAGGCAAGCAAATCTCGCTGTCACAGCCCATCGAGGCTCAGACACAAATATCATCTGATAAGAAAGGCATAAAGTTCGACAAATTAGGTGTATCGGCGCCATTTGCCAAAATTGATTGCGCCGGTACCGCTGAACTATTCGACTTTAATGCCGACGTAGACTTGAAAAAATTCCAGTCGGAATTAGGGCAATTCGCAGATTTAGGTCCATACAAAATAGCAGGTGAGCTTTCCGGCAAAGGTCAGGTCTCTGTCAAAGAAGATAAATTCACTGCAGTCGGCTCATCCGCCGCTAAAAATGTCGTGATTGCTTCACCGGAAGCTACTGCTTCTGAACAGGCTGCCAATATTGATTTTTCTTTTGATATCGACCGAAAGAACAACCTCATTACTATTGATTCCGTAAAAGCAGATGCGACTCTTGGCCGGGTCACTATAAAAGATGCGGTTATACCGTTGAATAAAAAAGCCGCAAAATCTATGGACCTGTCCATCTCTGCGAGCAATATCGACCTTCAGAAGCTCCAGCCATTTGCGGTTTTGTTCGCATCCTTTCCGAAGCAGATGCAGTTAGAAGGCACCGCTGAGTCGGATATATCTGTCAGTTCTGCAAAAGAAATCTACATAGTTAAAACTGACCCGACAAAGATTAAAAATATAAAGGTATATTACCCGGACCAGAAACCTTTTGAATCGGCTGAAGTTTCACTGGTTTTTGACGCTGAGATTGACCCACAGCAAAAAACCATTAAAGTTGGAAAGCTCAATCTTCAAAGTCCGCAAGTAAAGATTAAAAAAGGCCGGTTTGAACAGGTAAACAAAGCCGGCAAAGTTAAATTAGACGGTAGTGTTGATTTTGAATACGACTGGTCGGCTGTCAGCACTTTAGCAGGCCCGTTTTTGCCCCAGGGCTTAAAGCTTCAGGGTAAAAGAACAGACACTATCAGCTTCACAAGTGAATATCCGACCAGCCAGCCGGACGAACTCCTGGCCAATCTTAATACAAAAACCAAACTGGGTTTTGACAAGGCTGAGTATATGGGCCTGTACATTGGCGCAACTGAAGCGGACATCCAAGTCCAAAATGGCCTGTTAAATATCGCTCCATTTTCTACGACCGCCAACAATGGCAGGTTAAACTTTGCCGCCGAGATGGACCTCCGGCAAAAACCTATGATTCTGCAAACCACCGGCCCCATGCAAATCGTAGATAAGGTCCAAATCAACGATGAGATAAGCGACAATCTTTTGGTACATCTAAACCCAATTTTCAAAGACCAGGCGGGCATTACCGGCGTAGCAAATTTCCATGCTGAGAAGCTTGCTATCCCGCTTGGAAAAGACATAAATGTGCAGCCGGAAATTGTTGGAACGGTTGGAATTGAAAAAATGAAATTGCAGTCAAGAGGCCTTACGGGACTTATCCTGTCGAGTGTACAAACAAAAAGCAGCATTGATGCAGAGGTACTCCCTACAAAATTTACTTTAAGCAAAGGTAAGCTGAATTATGATGATATGCAGATTAATCTGGAGAAGTATCCGACCAATTTCGGCGGCTCTATTGGGCCTAACAGGATTTTGGATATGAAGGTTTTAATGCCTTATGTCCTGACAAAGGATTTTCAGCTGAAGCCGGTAAAAATTAATGAGGTAGAGAAATCGGAAAGGATTTTACTGCCGCTTACTGGTACTATTGACAGGCCGAACCTTGATTTGGGCAAGATGACGGAAAGGTTGCTCGAGCAGCAATTAAAGCAGCAGCTCCAGAAGGGGCTTAAAGGATTGTTCAAGTAGAGAAGTCAGCATAGAAAAGCTTGTAGTATAAATAATACTTAGAAAGGGATGATGATGCTTAGGAATATTTTAACCACACCTACTGCTCAGCTTGGTCGAGCAGGGCGGTTTGCGGTCTTTCAAATCAAGTTGTGGTCGCACTGCGCCCGGCTTTTGAGAAAGAACCATTCCACCCGCCAGGCCGCTGCGCTGTCATATCACACAATCTTTGGAATCGTTCCTCTTTTTATCGTAATGCTCTGGATATTCCAGCTGTCTCCTGCGTATAGTGATGTTGGCGAGAAAATAAAAGGTTTTATCTACGCCCAGATTCATCTCACGAATATTCAGTATCCCGACCCGCAAGACGCCGGTCAGAGTCTCAAGCTCACCGAACATCTCGACATGGTGGTCGCAAATTTCTTCACGAAGACCGGTCAGGGCACGATTACATTTATTAGCATGTTGATAGTGATATGGGTTGCGTTATCGTTATTATCGACAATTGAGAGGGCGTTTAATGATATATGGCATGTTGCCAGGGGCAGGAGCTTTTTACACCGGGTGATTAACTACTGGGCCCTTTTGACACTTGGGCCTTTGCTGGTTGGGGTCGGCATTTATATTGTCACGCGATACGCTGCCGTTGGGCAAATTCAAAGAAGCATTTTTTCACATATAGGCCCGGTTGTTTTGTCGTACGTAGTAGAAACTATTGCGTTGTTTCTGCTTTATTTCGTCCTGCCTAACACAAAGGTGCGGGCAAAAGCGGCCATCTGGGGTGCGGTTATAGCCGCACTGGTCTGGAGTATTGCCAAGTGGGGCTTTGGCCAGTACGTTACGGAATTTATCCCCTATAGCAAACTTTATGGTATTCTGGGCCTTATCCCCTTATGTATTTTGTGGATTTTTATTACTTGGCTTATCGTGCTGTTTGGCCTGCAATTGACATTTACAACTCAACACTTAAAAACGCTCGATGCTGCCGAGATTGCCGCTGCAAAGAAAATAGAGGAATATTTCATAGCCGATGACCTTACTATCATTAACATCGTCAGGGAGATTGCCGCCGGATTTGAAGCTAATCAAGCTCCGGTTTCGCAGGAAGTCATATGCAGTAAGTTAAATATCCCTGCCGAATTCGGCGAAAAGGTACTTGACCATCTCGTCGGCAGCGGTTTGTTAGTGAGGACTTCTGAACCTCGTACAGGTTTCATGCCCGCAAAGGACCCGGCAAATATCAGGTTGTCCGACATTGCCGAAGCGGTAGCGACAGTAAGCCTTGCACGGGCAAGTGCCGACCAGCCGGTCAATTTACAGCAGATAGCCCAAACTCGGCAAAGCGCTTTAGCCCAGTACAGTCTAAAACAAATTCTGAGTTCTGAGAAAGAAAATTAAAGCAGTTTAACTAAAGCGGCTGTGGCATTATAAATAAAAAACGCTCCAAAGCCAATCAGTGCCACCGAGCAGATTCGCAAAACAATTCGCTGGCTGCGTGGGCCAAATAAGCCTGTGCTTTTGAAGCTTGCCCATGACAATATCTGTAACCATACAAAATCACATAGCCAGTGGATAATAGCAAATAATACGAAGGCCCATATCCCGAGACCGGTTGCGGTAGTTGCCAGCGCTAATCCAATTGTAGCCCACCATAGCAAAAAATAGGGATTTCCTCCAGATAACACTATGCCGGCTACAATAGGACTATTCTTGGCAGCTTTAACGTTTTGCACAGCCCGCCCTGAGCGAGGCCGAAGGGCTTCGCTTTTTAGGCCGCTGAACATTTTGATTGCCATAAGCAACAAAAATACTCCTCCCACTAAGCCGATGAAAATTTTTATATAGGATGAGCTTAAAAGTTTATCCAGTCCCAATATAATTAGAATCATCAATGGAAATTCGATAATCGCATGTCCGGTTGCAAGAAGTGCTCCGGCAAACCGGTTATTTGTCCCCATCGCAATCGCAGCCGTTGTCATCGGTCCGGGAGACATCACGCCTGAAAGTGACACCCCGACTGCTGTAATCAGGAAGAAGAATAATTCCATTAAGCCACTGCTCACTCTCCAATAATTTTTACTAAGACCCTCTTTTTTCTTTTACCGTCGAATTCACCATAGAAGATTTGTTCCCACGGCCCGAAGTCAAGCTTGCCCTCTGTAACCGCCACCACTACTTCTCTTCCCATAACACTGCGTTTCAGATGCGCATCAGCGTTGTCCTCGAAGCCATTATGGTGATACTGTGAATGCGGCTTCTCAGGCGCAAGTTTTTCCAGCCAGACCTCGAAGTCCTGATGTAGGCCGGGCTCATCGTCATTGATAAAGACACTGGCGGTAATGTGCATAGCATTGCAGAGCACAAGGCCTTCTCTGATACCGCTTTCTTTGAGGCATGCTTCAACCTGCGGTGTAATATTGATATATTCTCTTCTGTTTTTCATATTGAACCAGAGTTCTTTTCTGTAACTTATCATAACTTTTTTCTCCAGCTTTTTGCCACAAAGTCGCCGACGCTCCAAAGCTATGGCGACAGAGCGGCACTAGGACACCAAGAACCAATCATATTTGTTTTTTAACATTTATTTCTTAGCGGCTTCGTGTCTTGGTGGCTAATTCTCTAATTCTTATCATTTTTGCGATTTTAGCATGTTTTGCTCCGTGCCAAAATAACTTCTTGAAAAATTCAGGATTGCCCGTTATTTTAATTATCTTTAAGAAAACTTGATTTTTTTGTGTAGCCAAAATGTGATATTTTAATTTAGGAGAAAGCAGATGACAGACAAGAAAGCAGACCTGGCCGGCCCAGGTATCGGCGACTATGCCGAATTAGAGAAAATCCTGCCGCAGGATTATAGCTCCCTTCTGACACCGAAAGAAACTCAGATTGCCACTTATGCTGTTAAAGACTATATCGAGGAAAATCTCTGCAAAGAGCTTAATCTGATTCGCGTCACCGTTCCTTTGATTGTAGACGTCGAAAGCGGCGTCAATGACCTGCTCGACCGTGATGGCTCACGCACTCCGATTGGGTTCCATATCTCAAATGACTACAATAAGAACCCCATCGATGCCGAAGTTGTTCAGGCTGCAACCAAATGGAAGCGTATGGCCTTAAAGCAATTCGGAATGGAAGTCGGCGAAGGTCTGCTCACCGATATGCGGGCTGTTCGCAAGGATTACTTTCTCGACCACGACCATAGTGCTTACGTGGACCAGTGGGACTGGGAGCTGACAATAACCAAAGAGCAAAGAAAC
>CAZZHL010000064.1:0-9862 GCA_964653945.1 uncultured Pirellulales bacterium | reverse complement strand
CACAGGGCAGAGCGATTATGCATCATTCGTTTGAAAGATACGAGCCGATGCGCGGTTCGATTCCCCAGCGTAAGGCAGGCGTTATGATTGCGACCACTACCGGGCAGGTAACAGCTTATGCACTTGATGCCTTATACGACAGGGGCGCCTTTTTTGTTGAGCCCGGCGAAAAAGTCTATGAAGGACAGGTCGTGGGTGAACACTGCAAAGAAAATGACATACCTGTAAATGTGGTAAGAGCCAAGCAGCTTACCAATATACGGGCGGCAGGAAAGGACGACACGGCACAGGTCCGGCCTGCAAGAAAGATGAGTCTTGAGCTGGCGATGGAATACATTCAGGCAGATGAGCTTGTTGAGATTTGCCCCAGCTCGATTCGAATCCGCAAACGATTCCTGAAAGAAGAGGACAGGCGCCGTGCGGCCCGCCAAAACCCCAAGTGATATACACGCCTCTGTTTAATAAAAACAAAAAAATTCTCTGTGGCTTTTAAAACTGCGAGAGAGAGGAGTCGAACCTCCACTCGCCTATTACCTGTCTACGCATTTCTTATATTTTTCGGAATGGACATCCTCAAACAGTTCCAGCAAAAGTTTACGTACCTGATCTTCTTCTGCTTTACCTACTCCCTTCCCCCAATTTCTTAAGGCGATTCCAAACCCGAGCATACATAGTAGCACAAGAATAGCAGCTAAAACTATAGGGTCGAAAGTCCTTCTCGCAAGATTAGCATACAACATAATTGAGCCTACCAGCACAAAGAAAACAACCATACCAAAGAAAACTATCGTAAATAGCCTAGTAAACCAGTATCCCTCAAATTTACCGTAAATTCTGCAGCCAACTTTTCCTGGCTCAACCGTCCCATACAAGATTGGACTCCATGAGTTAGCATAATCTTTCTTGAGCCGAATACGAAAACCGCTGTGCTTGACTTTTCCGATAAGTTGATTATCACCCGTATATCTGAATATGCTGAAGAGTTTGTCTTCATCCACAACAGAAGAGATTCTGCCAATAGCTTCCTCTGGCATCAGTTTCAGATTGAGTTCAATGTTATCAAGCTTTGCCTCTGATGACATATCAGATGATCCTATTTAAGAAACTGCGAGCGATAGGAGTCGAACCTACACGTCCCTAAGGACACAAGGACCTAAACCTTGCGCGTCTGCCAGTTCCGCCACGCTCGCATATATTACTCATCGATTTTTTACCGCAGAGGCCGCCGAGTTCGCAGAGATTTTTAATACTGTCATTCCTGCGAAAGCAGGAATCTATCTTCTCTTTTTTCTCCGCGGTCTTTGCGCTCTCTGCGGTTAATCCTTCTCTTTCGATATTGTCTCAATCCGTTTCTCTGCTTTTTGTAGTATTTCTCTACAGTGTTTAATCAAGGCCATTCCTTTTTCGTATTGAGTGAGACTATCGGCCAGAGGTATTTCGCCCTGCTCAATCTTGCCGACAATGCTCGTAAGCTCCTTAATCGCTCCTTCGAAGCTCATTTTGCCGATATCATTTTCACGCTTATTTTTAGCCATATTTTTTCCTTTTTTAGCCACAGATTTCACTGATTTTATTGAATTAATCTATTATAAATTTGCTCCAGAAGCAACAATAAGGTTTAAAAATTGTAAAGCCGCAGAGAGCACCGAGAACACAGAGAAGATAGCCACGAATGAACACGAATTGGCACGAATTTATTCATTGGCCAAAAACGCACTTTCGGCCAGGCATCAAGTCATCCACGGGCCTCCACTATTTCTTTACTTTCCAAAGCCCTGATGTAAGCCAACTTTTTCAGTCTGTTTGTTTCTTAGCACCTTTCCGCAAAATTGCGTAGGATGCCCACGCAACGAGAAACAATGCGCCATGTGTTTTGCTTGTGCTGCCAAGGGCTGTAAAAATAATTATGTTTATAAACCAGAAAATAGCGGCAGTACCAATAGCCCACCCTTTAGATATTGGCCGTCGAAGAAAAGCAAACCTGATTAATAATGGCGGAGTTAACCCGATTCCCCACGTCAAAATAGCAGAGATGATCAAGGTTATCCACCAGTACTCGCCAAAGATGTCCTCCATTATGGAATCGCCACCCTCGTTTGTTGGTTTTGTCCACTTGTCATGTATGACGATGCTGTTGCCGAGAAGCTGGAAAAGAGGCAGATAACGTGTGAACTCCTGTTCCACTGTGGAAGAAGAGTTGGCAAGTCCGCCAACAGCGCATTGAAGCGTAATCAGTTTTCCAGAATATAAGAACATATGCTGTAGAGTGTAGATTTCTCCTCTCATTCCAGCACGCTCGGTTCGTATAATATAGGTCATCCAAGCACCTATTTGGCCATCATACTTTGTTCGATCGCCTTTGATAAAGGTCGCACTTTCCGGGACCATTTCTTTGAGGGTCTCCTGGGTGAACATTACATCAGAAAGTCCTTTAGATGAGAAGAGTTTCATGAAAGATGGTTGATCCTTTATCAGGATGAGGCATTGTGCAAAGTTGTTTGATGCGCCAGATGTGAATTTCTGAACGATATTAGGTCGTTCTCCTTCTGACCTTTGCCAACTACTCGGATATTCAATGCTAATGTTGATGCCTTTGGCTTTGGGATGGCCTTCGGTGGAATATTTAGTTTTCTGACCGCCCAGAAATGCTTGTATCTCACTGGTTTGAGAGAAACCGAATTGCTGTAAAACTGCAATTGCTAAAAATGCAAAAATAAGACATGTTTTCTTCATTAGAGTTCCATTCCATAATAAAGTTGCTTTGCAAATTATAACACCGCCATTACCGTATTACTTTCCGGTCCTTCGGCGGAATACTAATAATCAATTAACCCGCCGCCCCAGTTGTTTTCCTCCGCTGCTGGTTTCTAATTATACCCTTTTGGGCAAATACTGCAAGATTTAATCCGCACTAATCGAAATCAGTGTAAATCCGCGTTAACTTGTGCTCGCTTAGCTAAATATTTATTTTTATTATTCGTTCACGTAGTTGTTCTGGAAGACTATAAAAGTTGGCTGCAATTTCTGGGTTTTGAATTGCATCATGAAGCATTCCACCGATATCAAATAGTATTTCATACAGATCTCTCGGCAAATGTTTGAAGCAGTCTGGCCAATCGTCCTTGGATGAAAAATAACTATCAACTGTACAGCAATTCTCGTGAGTACGCCCTTCTGGACTGCAAAGGAATTCGATTAGTTGCTTTAGCTTGTTCTTAAGCTGCACTAAATCGGGTTTTTTCCGACAAGCGATCGTATAAACTGGCTCGCACAGCTCTATAACACGATCTCTCTTGCCTTCTTTATCTATTCTGTTTTGTAAATCGAAGAAATTAGTCATTTGATAGTTTGAGTATTACAAAATAATATACAATACTTTTTGTCAGTAATTTTTTATCTCCCCGATGTTTCCCTCAAAGCAACTTACTAAATTTTACTTTTTTGTTACTTTACTTTCAATCAGTTTTTCTTCTGCAAGCCCCGCCCGCGTTGCAGGTGGGGCAAGCTCGGTAATTATCAAATCCCCGACCTGGACATCCTCCAGCTTTCTTACCAATCGGCCGGTCTTCTTATTAGTTGTAATGCTGTATCCCCTTTGCAAGACCGATTTCGGGTTCAGGCCGGCCAGAAGATTGGCCTGTGCAGTAAGGCCAATCTTACGCTTATTTATAATTGCCTGTATCGCAGAAGCTACCCGATTTCGTAAGGTATTTAAATCATCCCTCATTTTTCCCAACAGCCGATGCGGCTCAATCTTAACAATCTGCTCATAGCTTTTATATAATCGCTCGCGTCTTTCGGTGAGAAACTGTTTTACAGCATCGAACATATTGCCGGCTATTTCATCCAACTGCTGCTGGCGATAGTTAAGGCATAAAGTTATGTTTTTGTTCATACTGCTTTGGTAATTTTCCAAATCGCTTAAGACCTTCTGCATATCAGGAACCGCCACAACGCCTGCCTTTGTCGGCGTCGACGCCCTGGCATCAGCAACCAAATCCGCAACCGTGGTATCAATCTCGTGACCAACCGCGCTTATCACGGGTATCTTCGAGTCGAATATCGCCCTTGCCAGCACCTCTTCGTTAAAAGCCCACAAATCCTCCAGCGACCCGCCGCCTCGACCAACAATCAAAACATCCAATTTCAGTTTTCGATTTCGCCTGTTTATATCCCTTAAGCCAGCTGCGATTTCTTCTGCCGCCCCTTCACCCTGCACCGGCACCAGATAGAGAAACAATTTCACACAAGGCCAGCGGTTCCAGATGCTGTCTTTGATATCCTCTATCGCCGCCCCTGACTCGCTCGTCAATATCCCTATCCTTTCGGGATATTCCGGAATCGGCTGTTTATGCATTTGGTCGAAAAGGCCCTCGGCTGCAAGCTTTTGTTTCATCTGTTCGTAAGCCAACTGCAGCGCACCAACGCCGGCAGGGATGAGCTTATCGATAATGAATTGATACCTGCCGTGCGGAACATAAACATCGATAGAACCGGTCGCCAGCACCGCCAGTCCATTTTCCGGCTGAAATTTCACCTTTGCAAAACTGCTTTTCCACATAACGCAGGGAAGCGTCGAATTCTTATCTTTTAGCGAAAAGTAGCAGTGCCCGCTATGATGCAGCCTCCAATCCGTTATCTCGCCGCTGATGGTCAGCCTTCCGGGCAGATTATTCTCCAGAACCCCCTTGATTAGCGAATTGACCTGGCTGACTGTATATATCCTGTTTTTATCCTTTTGCATATCACGGTAATTATAAATGCAGAGACCCCAACCTTCAATTTCCAATTTGCGTTTTATTCTCTCAAAATAAAAAGCTGTGAATGGCTTTTGCCACTCACAGCTTTTCAATTTACAAATATAACCATCCCGAAACTTTTACGGACAACTATCAAGCCATTGCAGCGCAAAGATAGCGTAATCAACAAACATGACTTTACCATCGCAGTTTAAGTCACCTTCACTGTAACCACCTGACGGACCAGTCCACAACCAGTCCTCAACAAAGACCTTAAGGTCATTGGTGTCCACAGTGCCGTCAGAGTTGTAGTCAGCGCAACTGTCACATCCATTGGGGTCCATAAACAGCACAAACGACATATCTTCACTGGCACCCGTCTGGTCATAAAGTTCCTCCCACATCCACTCATTGGGCCCTGTTACGACCCCAGAAACCGCATCATCATTAAATCTATGTTGATGGTTCGTCCACCCCCAATCATAGTTAGGGCTCGGCTGGTTCGCATCGTAAACCGCTACAACACTAAGCCAGAAGATATCGTTAACATTCTTTTGCTTGAACCAATCTTCTTCCGGTAGTCTAACCGAGTAACGGAATACCGGCTCATTAGAATCTCCATTGGGATCCTTATCATAACCAACCATCACCTCGTCATAATCATAGGCCTTATACTCCCAGATTACTTCGTTTGGATGGCTGAACGACGGCTCGGTGTTTACGCTAATCGCAACCGTGTGTACCTTTCCGCCTAATGACCTGCTCCACAGTGGTGTGCTGGAGCTATTAGAGAAGTAATAAAGGTCTCCTTGACGATTGCCACACGCACCATACTGTCCATCATAGGTTAAATCGTATGAGTTGCCGGTCCCCATACTGAGAGTCTGCACCGGCGCGCCACCGGCGCTGGAGAATACATAAGAGCCTCCAGCCGGACCAGTCGCTATATAACCACCATCGCCTGAGATTGCAACGCCATAGAAGTCCGAACGGGCTCCACCCGGGTTATAGGTCCAAACGGGAGTACCATCGGCAGCGCCCCATCCAGATGTTCCGTCTTTGAGGTCGTTCCAATAGTTGAGCTCGCATCCAACAGAATCGCTCGAGTCATCATTAACAGCTACTACGCTTAACCCATCTTGCGGCATGTCAACTCTTACGTAGTTACTTTTAACCGTGTTGTCACTCCATATCTGCGTTCCAGCGTTGTCATACAGGTAGACCGTATTTCCTTTCTTACTTGCAGCTACGTAGCCGGGGTCAGAAGTGGCAACCCAGAAGGCATCTATGTCTCCTGTGGTCCACGACGGGGTACTGCTTGCTATCGAGAAGAAGCGAACAACACCGTTGTAGTTGCATGCTGCTATATAGTTTCCGTTAGGTGAAATGTCAACGCAGGTCTCCTTATCCGGATGGGACCAGTGTAACGTGCCATCATTATTGTACACATAGAGGCCGTTCGAACAGGCTGCGACCACATATCCTCCATCAGCTGATATTGAAACCGACTTCGACTCCTCACCCATCCAGCCGCCGCCATAGCTGCGCTCGATGGGTATTTCTTTTTGCCATAGCAAGGTACCGCTTCTGTCAAAGAGGTAGAGCCTATTTTGGTAGCTTCCAACCGCTATGTAACGACCATCGACCGATACATCCACAGAAGCAACATCAGCACCTGTATAGTAACGGAACAAAAGATTGCCTACTCTATCGTAAACGTAAACGTAACCGTTGCTGCTACCGGCAGCCACCGTTGAACTTCCCGATGGCACGTCGGTCCAAATGTTCAATTTGAAATAGTCCGGCTTAACCGGCGGAGTCATCACCTGGCTTTGACATGCCTCGTAGGCGTAGTCGATATACGAACCCCACCACACAATGGCTGTCACAGGCGTTCTCCGCTCGCAAAGCCAATCGTCAGCTACAAGACGATTGATGTTCGGGTTAGCCATCGATTTCTCATCTTCGTAGTATTCCCAATAGCGAATACCCCCATAAGCCTGCTCCCACTTGATGTAATTCGGGTCGGTATCAAGCTCAAAAGTCATATCGTAGCTTTCCACCACGCCGAACGTGCTATCTTTGATTGGCGTCATGCTGCTGCCACAGGGGTCAAGTGTCATGTCTATCTGTGGTGTCTCATTCATCACAAATGTTACTGCATCATCCATCCAATGCCGCGGACGGGTCTTCCAACCCCACGGGTAATCAACATGGGCAACACCATTAGGATAAACCGCTGCGATGCTGAGCCAGTATATATTGTCCTCAGTTGAATCAATGAAATCGCCCTGATGGAACACTTCATTCGGCCCCAAATCAACATAGTACTGGAAGCACGTATCGTACTGTGGGAAGTAATCTTGCCCAACCAGAGTTTCATCCACTTCATCAACATCTACCTCAATTTGCCACAGCAATTTCTCAGGTCGGCTAAAGCTATTAGGCTCATTTAGGTCCTCGGCAACATTACTCCAGAATCCGATTCGCCAGCCAATTGGAGCAAATGCCGGTGCTTCCTGACCTTCCCAACCACCGGAATAGGAGCCCCACCAGTGAATCGACGTTACCGGCATAGAACCCAAACATCTAAAGTCATCGGCTGCTACCTTCCACAAGTCATCCATAGAGCCAACCGGACAATCGTTAGGAACACCCGGACCATAAGGAGGCTCTATAACATGCCACCATTCTGTCAGTATATCTAAGTCTTCAAAATTTACGCTAAGATCTCGATTGAAATCAGCACCAGCGTCATAGTTGTTAGAGTCAGGGTAACTTGTTTGCCACGAAGTAAGCAAGATACTCAAGTCAGCTGCACCAACATAGTAGTAACCAGTCTTCGGATCACCTTCTAATAAACAGTCGGCATTACCGTGGCACTGAGTTCCGCAGTCCCAATCGTCAAACCAAATCGGTTGACCTGTATAGTTCCTCCACGATGGTTCGTCCCAGCCACAGTACGTCGGCACCTCCGCACTCGGGTCAATCTCGATAGGTGGTTGAGACCATTTCAAGTGCGGTACCGGCGGCTTTATTGTCTTGACTACAAACGCCAGGTCGATTGAGTTGGGATGATAGGTGTGCTGTGACGGATAAATCAGTTCGTTCCAGGTCTCCCCGTCATTCTTAGACCAAACCGCATCATCATTCCATTGTGTTGTTGAAGTTTTCCAGCCAAACTCAGGGTTATTGGAATCCGGCTCTAATTCCACATAGACATCGAGCCAGTAAATGACAGGGTTGAAGAGGTCACCATCGTTTTTGAAAGCATCTTTGGTATCGATGGCTATTTCATACTGCCATACCTCATAATCCGAATCCTCAACAGGCACCTGACCTCCTGCCGGGTCCCAGAACCATTCAGGATTGTTTTGATCAGCGTACAGCGTCTCGCTAAACTCTCCGGTTCCGAAGTCCCTGCTCCAAAGTTTACTGCCCGGCTTACTATAACTATTGGGGTCACTCGTATCTGCTGGTATATCATCATGGAAGCTCAAGTGGATTTTTTTGATTTGACCTTTAATGTCGTCTTTCCACGACCCCCAGAAAATAACCCTTGTTATCAGACCCGGCACCATGCGCTCAAAGTCATCCGCCAAGATCCGAAGTGCATTGGGGTCATTGGGGTCATCTCGGTCACAGCGAATATCCATTCTGCTCGTTGAAAGCAAATCATTAATATCCGCTATAAGATTTATCGAGTCATTACCACAGTGGGTCGCCATGTGACTCGTCACCTGATGACCTCGGTCGTACAGCGCCGGAAAAATATTCCGCGGCACAGATGCCTCGAAGATATACGTTCCACTCTCCATCAAAGGATAGTGTTTTACAGCGATTGTTGCCGAACCAAGCACAGTTCCACCGGAAGCCCGATATGGTGAGCCGGTTCCGAAGCTGGTGTTTGACCAGGTCGGATTGGCCAAAACATCCCCTGCATCAGTCCCTCTCATCTTAACAGCGTGCTCAAGACCGGTCACGACACCATTACCAGCTATCGTGGAGTCATTGTTCAAATCAATACCAAGGTCACCCAACCGAGTATATGGGCCCCAGTAATAAGAAGTAACACCGGCGAAATAAAAGTTCAGTCCGTCGTCATCAAAGTATAACGCCTCCCAATCATAACCTTCAGACCAATACCCTCCATATTTATTCATGTCATTCGTTTCCTCATAGTCAGCATCCCCATTCGGTACCCAGTCAGTAAATGGTGTCACACCCCAGTCGGCCAGGTTTGCGTCAATAGTATAAGCTGCCCAACATGCCGACGCCTGTACCAGCAAAAGAACCAACATACCTACAAACACTGATTTTAAATTGAGTTTCTCCATTTTAGATCCTCCCGATTAAAAAAATGTTTTGTTTTTAACGACCCAGTTTTACAAAACAAAAAAATGCAAAAAAAGGAAGACAACATTCCCTTAGTCCGCTGCTGACTCCCAAAAACATCGGTAGTAAATCTACCTGAGTCGTCAGCTAATATCAAGAAAATTGACCCAAGATTCATGTTTTTTTTAAGTAATTGAAGTCAAGCTCTGTAACTTCTTTTACAACAATAAGATACCTCAGTTTCATGGTAATTTTCTTGGAAAGTTGTTTTCGTGTCTCCACACGTCCTATTGGATGATAGGCTATTTACTGTTTCTCTTACTACTTGTTTGTTTTTCCGGCATTAACCAGAAAACATCCGATTATCCATCGCAATACAATAACAAAAAGGGCTGTTAAGCATTAGCTTACAGCCCTTGGTTACTATAAGAGTTAATATGCGCTTATGTAATTACATCTCTGGCCTGGCTGTCAGCCACTGCAATCCCATAATTGCAAAGTCTTTGAAATTAACTACACCGTCTTTATTCAAATCCGCATCCGGCAAGCAGTCACAGCAGATATCTCTCGTCCCGTCAAGATTAACATTTGTGGTTTGATGGCAGAACTCCCAACACAAGCAATCGCCGACACAACTCGGCGGCGGCAGACAGCCGCTGCCGGTTTCCATCCGGATAGTAGCCGTTGTTGTACCTGCATAGTCAGCTAATTGGCTATCCGGACAACCCTCAAACTCAATCTGATAGGTAATATCAAAGAAGCTGTCAACAGCAAAGTCGCCGCTGGGA
>CAZZHL010000063.1:0-9944 GCA_964653945.1 uncultured Pirellulales bacterium | reverse complement strand
TTTTGCGTTGCGTATCATTCTGAATTCTGAGGTCTTTTAGTTCCGAGTCGCAGCCGGTTAGAAGTGCCGGACAAATACATAAAAGAAAAAACGCTGAGAGTTTAATGGTTCGCATCTTTCAATCCTTTCCAAGAAAATTATTGTTTATCCCTTTCCAGCTACAGCCCCTAAGGGGACGAGTTACCGTCCCTGACAACACACAGGCCGTTTATTTCATATAACTATAAATAAAACCTATTTACATTTCGCCGTCAAGAGCAAACTTAGCAAAATCTCCGCAGCTTTATAATAGCCCCAGCAAACCGGTTAATTTAAAAAAGCCACATTTTTTTCCAATTCTGGTATAATGGGGGGCGAGATAAGGATAAGTCTGCTCTTTGAAAAGCGAAAACTGAAAATTGATGTCGAACAGTAGTTCAGCTCCACTATTTGTATGGCGAACTTTATACTTATCTTTCATCACCCGTCCGTCATCCATCGTTTTCCGCGCGCTTTATTTTAGTTCAACTATATCTGTGAAACGCACCAGGGCTCCTTCGGTGTCCAGATGCGGCTCTATCGTTCCTGCCAGGCCCACTTTTTTACCAACAAACTTGTCCAAATCCATTTCCGCAGCCGAACCGCTCGGTAAAGCATAACAAATGGTTTTGCCCGAATCGTCAACTATCCGGTAGTGTCCGGGGCCGTAAGTCTCGAATTTTTCAAGCTGCCCTACAACTGCAAATCTACCCAGCTCCTGATATTCATCAAGTCTTGTCATACGGGCCTTTTCTATTCGCACTTTAGTCTGCTGCAACTGGGCATTCTGAAGCTGAACTTCCTTGGCTACTGCCAAAGCCAGTTCGAGCCGCTCTACCTGCTTAATTGCAAATTCACAGTAGCGTGCGGTTTTGCCCGCTTCTTTATTACGGGCAATCTCAGCAAGTGCCTTCTTTATATTTGCATAATTCTGTTGGTCGATTGATTTGGCTCGCTCTGTCTGTATTTGTTTTTCCAGAGCGTAATATTCTTTGAGCTTTTCGGCCTCAACTGAAAGATTCGTGGCAACAACCATAGTAGTATCGCTTGATTCGGCCTTTGGTTCGGTAGTTATCTCAACCTCGCCGATAGGCCCCAGCGGGCGTGTATATTCTGTACTTACCCAAAGATAAGCACCGGTCGGAGGAGTAATTTTATAATAATTGTCTTCTTCTTCACCCAGCAACCTGACTTTATCACCCTGGTTGAGCTTTAACTGCAGGGTCGTAGAATATAACGGCTTTACAGTATCCGAGCCGGCGTAGACACGAACGCTGTCACCGCTAACAATCCCAACGGCAGGATTATTCGGGTCGATGTTGACATACTGCATTGATATCCAGGAAAAACTACCAGACGGCGGAACAATACGAGACCAGCTAAATTGGCTGCTGACCACTTCCACTCTGTTGTCTTTGTTGAGCTTGCCACAGTCGTAATAATTCGTACCTGGACCGGAGCGAACATAAACGTTATCGCCGGTTATCTCGGCAACGTAGGGAAAAGATAGAATATTCACAGCGTTGACATCATTAGCCGAAGCTGGTCTTTCAGGAACGACCGGAGCTTGTTGGGCAAAACTAATAGAAACTAAACTGGCCAGAATAACGATAATGAAGAAATTAATGTAAGCTCGCATTTTTCTATCTCCCAAAAAGAGGCCTTCATCTAAAAACAAACAAATAACCAAACAGCTTTTATCCCGTTACAAAGAAAGCTCCGCCCCTCCCCGCTTCGCCATAGCTACGCGGCGGCGAGTGGACGAGGCAAAAAATACATACTCATCCTTAAGCGAAGGTCTATCCGTAATCCCGTAAGGGATGCCTTACGGCAGGAGTCCCTATGACTAACAGGATTTATCCGCCAGACGTACGGCGGATTTACCCATTCAAATTAGCACCACGCTAAGCAATTGTCAACTTTTTTATCGTACTAAATCGTAATAAAAGGTTGCTGCTGGGTTTAAAGGTACTCTTTTAATTGAGCCAGCTCGTCCTGACACATCTTCAACTGGCCGGTGTCGGAGAGCTTTTTTTCTGCGACCTGCAAATGCTTTACTGCCAGCTCGCGCTGGTTAAGATGGCGTGAATATAATATGCCTAACATCAACTCCACTTGCTCAGCATATTCGTAGCTGCTGTAGTGGTTTAAGAACTGTTCATAGGCCTGGGCCGCTTCTTTAGCTCTGCTGTCGCTGGCAAGCTGATTGGCAATATCCAAAAGAGGCTGGCGAGGCAAAATCTGCTCACTATCAACGCCCATAAGTTCCAGATATAATTTAGCAGCAGCCGACAAATTATGCTCCAGAATTCGCTTGCCAATCTTATTGCGAAGCCTTTCTATTTCCTCCTGCCGCGGACTTTTGGCTTGTCCATCGCTGGTTTTCTCGACCTCCTTGACCTCTATCTGTTTGCTCTTTCCTCGGCCGGTAAACGGGTTATAGCTGCTCGATACGGAATCGCGATACTGACGCCGCCTATCCCATCGTTTTATCATTGCCCATAAGTCAAAATTACTACCCGTTATCAAACCGGTGGCAAGGGCAACTAACATGGCTGCAATTCCAAAGGCATATCCTGCCAGATGTGCGTCGTAGGCAATAGCATCTGGAATTCGAGCAATTAAATTATCAATCAAAATTAACTTAAAAACGATAAAGTATAATGCCGGCACTTCTATTGTTCCGATGAAGAAAAACCAATATATGACCGTTATCAAAGTCTGTGGAAATAAAACGAGATAAGCGCCCGTTATAGCCGCCACCGCGCCACTGGCTCCAAGAACATGGCTGCTATGCAGAACAACATGGCCAATGCCGGCGAAAACCCCACCAGCTAAATATAAACCTAAATATCCAATATGGCCGAGCCGGTCATTAACATTATTGCCGAATATATACAAAAAGAACATATTGAAGAAGATGTGCCAAAAACCAGCGTGTAAAAAGGCATAAGTTATAAATTGCCACCAATGCCACTCCTCCGGCATTAGCATAAACCGCTCCGCCCAGTGCTGAATAGGCACGAGCACAACTTGGCCACCCTCAAAATGCCTGTGATGCCCATAAGTCAAAAGGAAAACAAATACATTAACAGCTATCAAAGCATGATTAACGTATGGCGTTCGTCTTGGCCGAATACTTGTTCGAATAGGTAATAGCATAGTTAACTACCGATTTATAATAATCACAATCGAAAGAACGTTTATTGTAATAGCAGAAAGCAGATATGGCAAGTCCATTCTCCGCAGCCCCTAAGGGGCGAAGGACGAAATATAAAAAAAGGACGGCTATCGCCGTCCTATCCAGAGAAACCGGGCGTTATTGCTATTATCCCCCGCGGAAAACACCAAGATTCGAAATAGTTTTCTACAGCAACCAGTTCCCCCCTCAGCCATTCTTAATCCAATAAAAATATAAATATAAAAAACCAAAAAGCCAAATGTTTCGGCAAAAAAACCTTTATTTTTTATCAATGTGTTGGTAATCAATTACTATTGCAATCTCTTGAATTCCTGATGGAGCTGTGAACAGGACAGATGAACAAAGAAGTTATAAAAAGACGCATTAAGGCAATTCGCGACCAGCTAAATAAAAGCCGCATAAATTGCCTTATAATAACAAAGCCGGCCAACGTAACCTACGCTACCGGCTTTTTGGGCGATGATAGCTGGGCGGTAATAACTACTCGTCTTGGCGAAGCGCCAAGCCGTAGCCAGAAGGGCCAGGTCTATCTTATAACCGACAGCAGATACACCGAGCAGGCCCGCAAAGAATGTGTGAGATGTAAGATAATCCAGCGAACTGATTCATTGCCCCAAGCCGTAGCTAAATTGCTAAAAAGACTAAAATCAGTAAAAACAGTAACCATTGAAAAATCCACATCACTTGCTGATTTCGAGCTTCTGAAAAAAACCGTTAAAGTTCGGCTAAAAACCGTGGCAAATCTCATCGAGACCGTCCGTAGCTGCAAGGATAACAGCGAAATTGCAGCTATAAAAGCCGCCTCGCGCATAGCAGCAAAAGCCTTCAAACAAACTCTTGGATATATCAAGCCGGGCATAACCGAAAACGAGCTGGCTGGCTTGCTCAATCTCCAGATTCGCAGGCTCGGCGCAAAAAATAGCTTTGATACGATTGTCGCCTTTGGCCCAAATGCTTCGCGTCCCCACCACCAATCCAGCAAAAGAAAGCTTAAGCGAAGAGACACTATATTGATAGACTTCGGAGTTAAATACAAAGGTTACTGCTGCGATATTACCAGATGCTTTGCCGTCGGTAGGCCGAGCGCTTTTTACAAAAAAGTTTACGATGCTGTGCAACAAGCCCAGATTGCTGCTATAAAAATAATAAAGCCCGGAGTCGAGATTGCCAAAGTCGATGCTGCTGCCAGAGAGATGATTCGCAAAAGCAATTTACCCGTTTATGGCCACGGCACAGGTCACGGCCTCGGTCTGGAGGTTCACGAATTACCGGTGATTAAGCCCGCCTACCCAAAGGCTAGTCCGTCGGGCAGGCCGAAGACCTTCCTTCGCCCGCCGAAGCGGGCTACGCGAAGGCGGGACAAAGACAAGCTCAAAGCTGGCCAGATTATTACCATCGAGCCGGGCGTATATATCCCCGGCAAACTCGGTATCCGAATAGAAGACGACATCCTCGTAACCGAAACCCCTCGGCTTCCCGTGGCTTCGCCCCGAGGCGAGCGCCGAGAGGCGAGCGGCTGCCAAATACTAACCCACAACTGCCCACATTCGCCTTTGCTGGCCCCCTAATAAAATTAGAGCATCTAACAAAACGTCATTGCGAGTCCGCCGTAGGCGGACGTGGCAATCTTTATTGCGGATAAATGCTTGTTTTGTTAAATGTTCTTAATCAGAATTTGCTTGCTTTAAAATCCCGCAAATGATATAATTATGCCTGTATATTATAGGTCTTTTTATAGGAGGATGGGCAATGTCCACAAATAGTAAAAACAAGAACTTGTCAGGGCGAAGTCTGCTCGTCTTGGCGACTCGTCTCGGCGAAGGCCGAGGCCGGAGCGGGAAGCACCAAGCCGTAGCCAGGACGGAGCACGAATGGTTGGGGTTTGTAGTAAACATTCTCTGCTGTTTACTGTTGGCCTATCCTGCCGGGGCTAGCACCACCTGGCTTCAAAGACAAAAGCTACTGGCCTCCGACGGTGCTGCCGGCGACTACTTTGGCCGCTCTGTCTCTATAAGCGGCGATTATGCCATCGTAGGGGCGAGTTACGATGACGACAAAGGATACAACTCCGGCTCGGCTTATATATTCAGGTGGGATGGAACAGCGTGGAGCCAGCAGCAAAAGCTTCTCGCCTCGGATGGCGATGTCAATGACTACTTTGGATGGTGGTCTGTCTCTATCAGCGGTGATTACGCAATTGTCGGGGCGTATCTTGATGACGACAAAGGATACAACTCCGGCTCGGCTTATATATTCAGGCGGGATGGGACAGCGTGGGTTCAGCAGCAAAAGCTCACCGCCTCCGATGGTGCTGCCCTCGACGAGTTTGGCTGGTCTGTCTCTATCAGCGGCGATCTGGCAATCGTGGGGGCGATTTACGGTGATGGCAATGAACCCAACTCCGGCTCGGCTTATATATTCAAGTGGGATGGGACAAGCTGGAACCAGCAGGCAAAGCTTCTGGCCTCGGATGGTGATGCTGGGGACCGGTTTGGTTTCTCTTTATCTATCAGTAGCGATTATGCAATCGTGGGGGCGTGTGAGGATGACGACAAAGGAACCGAGTCCGGCTCGGCTTATATATTCAAGCGGCATGGCACAGCGTGGAGCCAGCTGGCAAAGCTCACCGCTTCGGACGGCGCTTCCTGGGACTACTTTGGCTGGTCTGTTTCTATCAGTGGCGATTTGGCAATCGTGGGGGCACCTAAGGATGACGACAAAGGAAGTAGGTCCGGCTCGGCTTATATATTTAAGCGGGATGTCATTGACTGGGTTCAGCAGCAAAAGCTTCTCGCCTCGGACGGCGCTTACTTCGACTACTTTGGCGTCTCTGTCTCTATCAGCGGCGATTTGGCAATCGTCGGGGCGTGTTACGATGACGACAATGGAAGCGACTCCGGCTCGGCTTATATATTCAAGTGGCATAATACAACATGGGTCGAACTGCAAAAGATTCTCGCCTCGGATGGCGCTGCCGAGGACTGGTTTGGCCGCTCTGTCTCTATAAGCGGCGAATACGTAATCGTGGGGGCGTCTTGCGATGACGACAAAGGAACCAACTCCGGCTCGGCTTATATATTCATCCCTTGTGCTGATTGGCTAACCGCTGACCTGAGTGGCGATTGCTTCGTCGATTTTGAAGATTTTGGGATTTTCGCCAACCAATGGCTCAAATGCGGTGACCCTTGCGACCCAAATTGCCAGCCATAGTGAGCCCCGCGTAACCCGCAATTGCCCACACTCGTCTCTGCTGGCGTGAAAAATTTATCAGAATTTGCTTGACTAAAATCTGATAGATGATACAATAGTATTTGTATATTCCAAATCTGTTTTCAGGAGGATTGGTTATGTTAATAGATGAGCAAAACAAAAAATTCTTTGGCCTTGTTATAATTATTCTTTGCTCTTTACTGTTGGCCTGCCCGGCTTGGGCTGGCACCATTTGGCAGCAAAGACAAAAGCTCACCGTCTCTGATAGTGCTTTGTTTGGCTTTTCTGTTTCTATCAATGGCGATATGGCAATCATCGGGTCAGTTGTTGATGATGACCATGGATTCGGCTCCGGCTCGGCTTATGTATTCAAGCGCGAAGATGAAAGCTGGAGCCGGCAGACTAAACTGCTTGCTGGCGATGGTGCAGCTGAGGACCATTTTGGCGAGTCTGTTTTTATATACGGCAATTATGTCGTGGTAGGAGCTCCTCTTGATGACGACAAAGGAACCGATTCTGGCTCGGCCTATATATTCGCACCTAATAACGTGGATCCCAATAATTGGGACCAGCAGCAAAAGCTTCTTGTCTTCGATGGCGCAGGGGACGACCACTTTGGCGAGTCTGTTTTTATAAACGGCAATTATGTCGTGGTAGGAGCTCCTCTTGATGACGACAAAGGAACCGATTCTGGCTCAGTTTATATATTCACGCCTAATAACGTTGATCCTAATAGTTGGGACCAACGGCAAAAGCTTCTTGCCTCCGACGGCGCTGCCGACGACCGGTTTGGCCAATCGGTTTCTATCAGCGCAGATTTCATAATCGTGGGGGCGCCGGGTGATGACGATTCCAAGGGCTCGGCCTATATATTCAAGTGGGATGGTTCTAATTGGGTAGAGCAGCAAAAGTTTCTCGCCTCTGATGGCGCTTCCGTTGACCAGTTTGGCCAATCGGTTTCTATCAGCGGCGATTGTGCAATCGTGGGGGCGTTTGCTGATGATGCTTACACTGGCTCAGCTTATATATTTGCTCCTAATGATATCGACCCCAACCACTGGGACCAGCAGACCAAGCTAACTGCTATCGATGGCGCAGCCCACGACTGCTTTGGCTGGTCTGTTTCTATCAGCGACGATTATTGTATAGTTGGAACATGGGACCGGAGCGAATCCGGTTTTGTGTGTATATTTGAGCGTAATGGTGAAGGCTTGGGCCAGCAACAAAAGCTGCTCGCAACCACTGTCGGGGATTGGTTTGGCTTTTCTGTTTCTATCAGTGGCAATTTCGCAATCGTGGGGGCACCTTTCGATAACTCCAACTCGGCTTATATTTTTGAAAATGTCCCATGTCCCACTGCCGACTTGGGCGGCGATTGTGACGTTGATTTTGTGGATTATGCCTTGTTCGCGGCTGATTTTGGTTTAGAGTCAAGGATTATTCCAAGAGATGCTGTTGTCGTGGATGGTAATCTCAGTGAGTGGTCGGGCAATATTCAGTGGATGGATTTGGATAAAATATGTTCTGGTAATCCGAACGATGTGAATGAAGCGAAATTTGCCCTGCAATGGGACCCAAACACAAACAAGATTTATGCTGCTGTGATTGTGGAAGATAATGACCATGTTTTTTTGGATGAGTACGTTGCGTGGGACGCCAGCGACAAGATTGAAGTTTATAGCCAGGGTGACGCGGCAGGAGGTTCGGGCTGGTCATGTGTATACGACATAGCACAGCAATATATGGTGGCACCTGATACCTCCGGTGGCTCATGGGCCACGTGGGGTTGTGGTCAGACGATTGATGCAAATGTCGGTCTTGAATATGCGGTGATTGTTAATGGCGACCAGATTATCTATGAGGTTGGTGTTGTTCCATTTGACAACTATGGCGGCTTCAGCGGGGGAGATACTATTGTAACAGATCTTGAGGTTGGTCATTTGGTAGGATTTGATATTGTGGCCGATACCCGCTGGACAGATGACTTCGGCATGCTGTCAGAAAATTTGATGACCGACAAGTATAATAATGCAGACCATATTGCCAGGTATACATTGGTCGAAAACCTCGAGAATCCAGTTTGTTCTGAACCACCCTCTGATATAGACAGAAACTGCGAAGTGAATTTTGAGGACCTTGCTATCTTAGTAGACCAATGGCTACAAGACTACAACTAATCATTGCACCCGAATTGCCAGCCATAATAAACTTTGAGTAATCTGTTTGACTACCTTACGCAACAAGCTATAATAAACCAGTTCGCTAGGGGTGGCCTTTTAGGCCTGAGAAAAAAAACCCTTTGAACCTGATCAGGACAATTGCCCCCGCTTTTGCTTTCGCAAGAAAGCGCGGGGCCAGAGAGACCTGCGTAGGAAAGTGATTAAGCACATGAAAATCTGACCATCAGAGAGTAAATCGCTTCCCTGCGAAGCGATTTTTTATTTTTAAGAGAAAACCTGAACTATGGCAACACAGCTACAATTAGCAAAAACCGGAACAATCACCGGCGAAATTACATTCGTCGCTGAGACCGAAGGCGTAGATGCAGAGCTTGTCCGAACCGAGCTTGCAGCAGGCCGATTGATAATACCCGCGAACAAGCTGCATCTAAAAACCAATCCTTCGGCTTCACTCAGGACAAGTCTCAAGCCCATTGGTATAGGCAGGGCACTCACAACAAAGGTAAATGCAAATATCGGCACAAGCAGCATACGCAGCTCGGTAGAAGCTGAAATAGAAAAGATGGAAGCGGCACTTGCCGCCGGTGCCGATGCAATCATGGATTTAAGTACAGGCGCCAATCTTGATGATACTCGCGAGCAACTGCTTGCTCGCTGCCCCACACCTTTCGGAACGGTGCCGATTTACCAGGTCATAGAGGGCAGAGATGTCGAGGATATAGATAACAAGATAATCCTTGAGATTATCGAAAGACAGGCCAAACAGGGCGTCGATTTCTTTACAATTCACGCCGGCGTTCTGAAAGAGCACCTGTCCTTGCTTGAAAAACGCATCGCCGGTATCGTCAGCCGAGGCGGCGCATTATTGGCCAAATGGATGTTATATCACAATAAGCAAAATCCGCTGTACGAGATGTTCGACGATTTGTGCGGCATATTGGCCGAATACGACGTCAGCTTTTCTCTCGGTGACGGCCTTCGTCCCGGCTGCATCGCTGATGCTACTGACGATGCACAAATCGCAGAATTAAAAACTCTCGGCGAGCTTACTCAAAAGGCACAGCAAAAGGGCTGTCAGGTTATGGTCGAAGGCCCGGGCCATATACCGTTTGACCAGATTCAATACAATATGGAAATCCAGCAGAAAATTTGCCATGGTGCTCCCTTCTATGTCCTCGGACCGGTCGTAACCGATATCGCCCCCGGCTACGACCATATAACATCAGCTATTGGCGGGACTGCTGCCGCCTTTTACGGTGCATCGTTTTTATGCTATGTTACGCCGAGAGAGCATCTCGGCCTGCCGAACGCCGACGATGTCCGAGTCGGAGTAA
>CAZZHL010000062.1:1899-10007 GCA_964653945.1 uncultured Pirellulales bacterium | reverse complement strand
ATTGTGGGCCAAAATAGGAAAGTTTTTAGTGCCGAACTTGCAGGTTTTCTGGATAAGCGATGCAATTTACGAAGGCAGTGACGTCCCTCTAAAATATATACTGATAACCGCTTCTTATGCCTTGTGTTATACGGTAGGCATTCTTGCTTTAGCTGTTGCCCTCTTCCAACGCCGCCAGGTAGGATAATTTACGCGATACGCTTCACGCTTCACGCAATGCGGTTTTTATTACTGCTGTTTCATCGCAGTTTTGTTGTTTTGGGCATCGGGCACAATCGCTCCAGACCTTCATTGGCAGCTTATCTTTTTCGATTCTCTCGAACCCGAGTTTTTCGAAAAATCCGGGGTCCATTGTCAGTGCGAAGACCTTTGGCGAACCAAGCTTGGCTGCCTGTTCGATGGCAGCGGCTACAAGTGATTTCCCAACTCCCTGGTTTTTGTGCCCCTCATCGACCGCCAGCGATTTTATTTCAACCAAATCCGACCAGATAACTTCTAACGCACAGCAACCGACTATATTGTTATCAAGCTCAGCCACAGTAAAACTCTGCAGATTTTTATAGATATCATCCATCGGGCGAAACAGCATCTTGTCCTGCTCTGCATAGTCATTTACCAGAGAGTATATGGCCGTGACATCCGATATTTTCGCACTGCGAATATTCATAGCCGAAAGTATAGCTGTTGGGAGAATGGGATACAAGAAAAAACAGTTGTTTAGCGGTCGTCGGCACGACGACCTTCTCTTCTTTTTTTCACAATTTTCCAGATATCCTTGTAATAACGAAAACAATCTTGATACTATGTCGCCGAAAGTAGCCATTCCGGCTACTGCTAAACAGTAAGGGAATTGATAATGATTATTGCTCATCACGCTATATTCACAACATATGGTACATGGTTACCCAACGACCCTCGTGGCTCATATTCTAAAGAAATTTATAATAACCAGTTGCGGCTGTTAGGCAGGATTAAATATGGCCGACAAAATCCGATACCATCTAAAGAACAGTTGATAAAATTCTGGGCAACTGCAGCACCGCGCATTAGCCGACCGCCCTTTTTCTTTGATGACCAGGCTCGTTCAATTGTTGCTGATGCTTTCAGCAAAGTTGTTCAACGATTGGGTGTAAAAGTTGCTGCCTGTGCAATAATGAGTGACCACGTACATATACTTGTTCTGCGTTCAAAGTATAGAATCGAGTACCTTATTAATCAGTTCAAAGGTGCTGCAACGAGAGCTTTAAGACTGAAAGAAACACCCTGGTCTCGTGGCTGTTGGAAGGTATTCATTGCCGACACCGATGCGCTCCTCGCCGCCGTTAAATACATTCAGGCCAATCCCGTCATCGCTGGCCTTGCACCCCAATCTTGGGATTTTATTTCCCCGTTATCCGTTGTACAATGATGTAACACACATCACTCGTTTAGCAATCGCCGGAACGACGACGTAATACACGTTGCCCGTTTAGCCGTGGCCGGAACGGCCACGCAATATCTTCATTGGCGACAAAAGGCCGCAGGGCAGCCCCCCGGCCCTTTTCAATCTATCATTCCTGCGAAACTTGTCCTGAGCAAAGTCGAAGGAGCAGGAACCCATATTTAGCCCGCCGCCTGTCCGCCGTTCTTTTGGCGGATTTCACGGCGGGTTTTATCGTTTAGCAATCGCCGGCATTTATCCGCCGAAGTTTTAACGAAGGTGGACGGCGACGTTCCATTGCCTGCCCTCCGAAGCGCCTTGTGCGAAGGAGGGTCATTGCGAGGAGCGACTTGTCCTCCGTAGCTTGTACCACAGGTAGCCTTGGCGAAGGAGGAAGCGACGAAGCAATCTCATATTTAGCTCCCTAATCTCGTCCTCGAATGTTTACCCGACTTCCGTGTGGCGGGTTGTTGTCGGGGATTATTAAAGGGTCCCTGTGCAATCAAATTCTAACTTGCTATGGGGTTGGCAAATTGGAACAGGTTTCAAGTGATTAATTCTCTCAAGGATCTCATGGAACAGGGATTTCGATACGAGAAGGACTGGTAGCACGGGCTTCCAGCCCGTGCAGGCACGGCCAAGATGGCCGTGCTACATTCGGTAATGCCGTTGTGGGGCATCCCGTGGATGGAAATTCTGGAGAGAATCCGAACCGATTCAACAGGTAAAAAACAAAAAAAGGGCTGCAAGTATTTGCTTACAGCTCTTCTGCAAACCTTATTTTGTTTGTGTTATATTATCAATACCAGCTTTCTTGCCACAGCCAACTGTTAGCAAAACTAGCAAAATCCTTAAAATCCTCTATGCCATCGCTATTTACATCAAAGTGATTGCGATCAGTTCCTGCTGTAACCGGTATTGTTCCTGCGCCGCTGTAGCCGCCCTGGAATATAACTGTGCCGCCAATAAGTTCAATAGTGCTGTTATTTACTGTTTGGCCGGTAATCAGTGTTTGACCGTTACTTATCCGTAGTATAGCTCCTGCCGAAACAGTTACGCCACCAATAATATTTGTCGGCCCGGTTAGGCTAATCAATCCATCAGTCTCGATGATGATGTTACCGGAGATTGTGCCATAGTTCAACTCCTTTCAAAAAATGTTATTCCGTTTCCCCCACACCGATGCGTGAGACTTTTACGTTGTAGTGATTTAGTCTTTCAATCTCTCTGCTTCTTTAATAATTAAATCCCTCTATGCAGAACAAGTAATTTTCGAAGGATTTCTCCGGGAACACTTTACAGATTTTAAATTAGATGTAAGATTATATTTAAATGCGTAAGTATCAGGTTTAAAAAGTTACGGGCCGGCACCTTCCAGCCAGTGCTCGACAAACTCGCGTAAATCATCCCAGTCCACAACCCCGTTAACAGTTATGTCGGCTTTGCCGCACCAGTCATTGCCGCTGTTGCAGGGTGTCTGCAACCAGTGAGCGACGAACATGGCGTAATCGATAAAGTTCACACCATTAGCATCGTCCAGGTCACCCGGATTGGGAATGGCCAGGAACACACCGGAGGCCGAGGTCCATGTAACCGCCCCAGGGACGTCCAAACACAGAAACTTTACACTAAAGTCGGTACTCGATAAGGAATAATCGTAACCTCCGACTGCCGATGCCTGGTTTGTTCTTACCCAGCCTATATTCGCGTTTACGATGGTCTCAACAATTGTGGGTTCCGGCAGATTTGCGTCCTCGGGCACAAGCGGAATCGTCAAATCAAATGGTTGGCAAACAGAGTAGGTCTCTCCATCTTTAATCTGCTCAATGTCACCCTCGTTATAAACTGTAGTACTAGGGCCTTGAAAGCTTATGGACCAGCACGACCTTCCGGTGGATCCGAACTCGTAGTCCGTATCGGTCGTGAAGATCCAGCCTTCTACTATGCCGGATAGCGTTGCATTAAGACCAGCCGGATATGTGCCCGCAGGAACGGTAAAGTAAACGGTATCCTTAAACTGCACGTCTGTTTCGGCTACTGCGCTCTGCCAGAACCCATCGTAAAAGCCGGTCTCCGCATAAGAACATGTTGCAATTGAACCGGCAGCCAAATTTGCACAATAGCTTGCGTCAGCTATATTCCCTCCCGACCCAACGCTCACCTCGCAATCATACTTGTACGGCTGTTCAGAAGCAGGGTTGCTTCTTTTGATATATGGTCCGTTTGCAGTATTTACCTCAACGGTACCAGAAGTCTCATATGTTCGTGCAGCTACCGGCCCCGGCGCCAGAAAACACACGGCAGCGAACAGAACCAGTCCAGCCGCCGGCCCTCTAAAGCCAAATGTTAAACTTAATCTTTTCATCTTTTCATCCTCCATTTAGAAACTCTTTATTTTTACTGTGCACCTTGTGCACACGTTTATCGGCTCAAGTATGTGTGAAGTAAGTTGATATAACGGCATTTTTTTATCAACCTCCTTAAAAATACTCCAAAAGACTAATTCTATTAACCTATAGCACTTTCGCCTGCCTGTAAAACAATAAATCCAGCCAAAAGCAAATGTTACAGGGTACTAAGCCTCCCAGTAAAGTTTGTTTTGGCACTTCCAGTAGAAACGTCCCAAAATATGACCATTTATCATTAAACTGGAATTTCCCATTTATACGGCTAAAAAACATAATTTTCTTCCAAAACATCCTGACACATGCCTCGAATCTCATCACTCTACCTCCTCAAAAAATTGTTATTAAGGCCAGACAACTAACGCAAACATCTCAACTTTCGCCCCATAATAACAGAAAATAGACAACAAAACAAGCAAAATCTGCTTCATCTGTGACATATCACGCTTAATATGCTACAACTCACGCTTCATCTGTGGCAGATAACGTTTCATCTGTGGCAGAACACCGTTCATCTGCGAGATATTAAGCCTTATTTACCCTGTTAGAGTTTTCCCAAATAACCTATAAGACGATTACGCAAATACCTTTTTCCCATCCCTGTTTTCAGGTATTTCTCTCGTTTTATCGCATCATCTTTTTCCAAACAAGCTTCGTAGTATATCAGTCTCAAGGGCCTACGTGCCTTTGTTGACTTAACTTGACCATTGCAATGTTTCGCAAACCGCTTCTTAAGGTCTGGAGCTGAACCAGTGTAAAAGTTATTATCAACATCGCTCTGTAAAACATAAACATAATACATTCTAAAACTCTAACAGGGTGAAATCAAACGCTTGAACTACGATAGATTAAACTTCATATATGGCATATCACACTTACTTTGTCATAGTAGGATCAACAGATAGCCGCTGGGCATCGTTTGTATCTTCACAGCCTGCCAAACGCCTTCTATAAGCTCTATTTTTAACAAATTTTATTTCCTTTGCACAACTTCATCTGGGAAATCCGGGACTAATTCACCAACTTGTCCCGAATCTTTTTATTGGGATTAACTAACTTCTCTTCGTGTCTTTGTGCCTTGGTGGCCACAAATCGGTGTCTCAAAAAATTCCCTTGCCCTGTATATCTCTAATATTGTATATATATTAGTTTTGAAGATATTTGATTTATCCTTCGTAGTAATACGGAGAATGGATGTAAAACCTTATTTTGGGAGGCCAAAAAGTGGCTAATACAAACGATATTCGTAACATTGTTCTTTTAGGGCACGCTTCGAGCGGCAAAACCTCGCTCGCAGAGGCAATCCTGCACAAAACCGGCGCAACGAATCGTCTCGGCAGCGTTGACGACAAAACCAGCACCTGCGACTATTTCGATGAAGAAAAGGAGCACCAGCATTCAATCCAGTCTTCTGTGGTTCACGTCGAGCACGCCGGCAAGCTGCTCAACATCATCGATACCCCCGGCTCGCCTGATTTTGTTGGCCCTGCCATAAGGGCAATTCCTGCTGCCGAAACAGCCGCAGTGGTTATCAGTGCCGCCGCCGGCATTGAGACCAATACTCTAAGGTTATTCGAGCTGGCCAAAAACGCTCAGGTTGCGCCTCTTGTCGTCATAAACAGAATCGACGCCGAAAATGCCGACCTTCCCACACTTGTCAAGGCCGTTCAGGAGACCTTCGGCTCGCAATGCCGCTGTGCTAATCTGCCATCTGCGGACAAATCATCTGTCATTGATTGCATCGAGACTTGTCCCGAGCGCAGTCGAGGGAATGATTCCGGCGATTCACCTGTGCCTGTCCCGAGCGTAGTCGAGGGGATGGATGTCGCCACTGCCCATACTGAGCTTATCGAAAGCGTAATTGAGGCCGATGATGCTCTCATGGAGAGCTATCTCGGCGGCGAGCAGATTGGTGCTGACAAGATTGCTGCGGTGTTTGTCGAGGCCCTGAAAGCCGGCACGTTGGTCCCCATAGTTTTCACTAATGCCCGCAAAGAGGTCGGAATTACCGAGTTGCTCGATATTATTGCAAAATATACTCCCTCGCCTTCCCAGGCAGAACCGACCATTCTTAAACCTGTCCCGAGCGCAGTCGAGGGAGATGGCGATAAGCAGACGCAGTTGAAAGCCGACCCTGCCGGCCCGTTAGCCGGATTGGTATTTCGCGTTGCGTTCGACCCGCGCTCGAATATGAAATTTTCCACCATTCGCATTTTCAGCGGCCAAATGACTTCAGACACTAATTTGCATCGCAACGATGAGAAGAAATCTATTCGGCCGGGCCACATCTTAAAATCCCAGGGTGGCGAGACCAGCCAAATCGATGCCGGCATAGCCGGTGATATCATTACACTGTCTAAAGTAGAGGAGCTTCAAAATGGAGACCTAATCCACGACGGCAGTGTCTCCGGCGCCTTTGAACAGCTGCCGGTACCGGAGCCGATGTACTCTCTGGCACTCGAGCCCGCCTCAAGAGGTGATGAGCAAAAGATTAGTAGTGCGTTGGAGAAATTGTGTGAGGAGGACCCGTGCATTCAGATAAAACGCGACTTGCAGACAAAAGAGCTTGTTGCCAGCGGGCTTGGCGATTTGCATCTGCGGATAACGCTGGAGAAGATGCAGAACCGCTCCAAGCTGTCGGTAAACACAAAGGAGCCGAAGATTCCGTACCGCGAGACGATTACTGCAAAAGCTGAAGGCCATTACCGCCACAAAAAGCAGACCGGAGGTGCCGGCCAGTTCGGCGAGGTTTATCTCCGCGTGGAACCTGCCGAGCGAAATTCCGACCCGCCGCTGGACTTTAGCTGGGACATCTTCGGCGGCTCCATCCCCGGCCAGTACGAACCCGCCGTCCATAAGGGCATCAACGAGGTAATGCAGAACGGCATAGTCGCCGGCTTTCCCTTGCAGGATGTAAAGGTCTCAATCTACGATGGCAAGCACCACCCTGTTGATTCGAAGGAAGTTGCCTTTCGAGCGGCGGGCAAAGGTGCGTTTGTCGACGCCCTCGAAAAAGCAAAGTCGGTTCTGCTTGAGCCGATAGTCAATATCGAAGTTACCGCACCGGCGGAGAATATCGGAGATATCGCCGGCGACCTCGCTTCGAAACGCGGCAGAGTGCAGGGCCAGGATATGCTGGCTGGCAATTTCATCGTTATTAAAGCGCAGGTGCCCCTGTCTGAAGTTACCCAGTATAACAGCCAGCTAAAAAGCGTTACCGGCGGACGCGGCAGCTACGCAATGTCGCTCAGCCATTATGAAGTCGTTCCTCCAAACATCCAGCTGCAGATTGTCACCCAATACGCAAAGAAAAAGGACACGGATTAAGTTCGTTGCGCGTCGCTCGTCTCCCGTCGCTCGTTAATGAGTAGATGCGTGGATGCGTTTATGCGATAATGTGTTTGCTCATATACTCATTTGCTCATTCACTCATCTACGGTTAGAAAAATTCCTGTTTGATTTCTGCGAAGTTTGACGATTAATATTGGATGATTAACTTCGTGTACAAGTTTTCTATAATGAGGCTTCAGGATGTCATTCCGAGTGTAGTGCCACGAGAAATCGGGGCACGGAGTCGAGGAATCTATAAAAAAACAGATTTCTCCACTTCGTTCAACCGCCTTTAGCGGTTTCACTTCGGTCGAAATGACGGTTCGCACTCGTCTCGGCGTAGGCACGAGCCGTAGCGGGAATAAAAATTGGCCGAAGATTGAAAACCTGTACATCGTGTTGGATGGTAAATTTACTGAACACTATATTCTAAAAGGGCGGAGGAATGTGTAATACATGTGGCTGCAGGGCAAAAAGCAAAGCGAAGAAAAAGAAAAAGGCAAAAAAAAGATAGGCAACCGCGGATTGATGCGGATTAACACTGATTATTTTTTTGCCACACTCATCTCGGCATTTAGGTTTTAATATCTCTATGAGCAATAATACATTGAATACAATACGGCGTATAGCAGCGGCAGTTAAATTTTTCGGATTCGGGGTAATCGGCGGTTTGTATATGTCGCATTCACAGTTTCGTTATCCTTATTTATTAGTTTTCATATTGATATTCGCTGGTGAATGTACAAGAGTTTGGGCAAAACGTCAGATAATTCAGAAAAACAACTCTCCTAAATAATATAGTGAATGACGTGCAGTACTAATTGTTTAGGTCTTGCCTTCGTTATGGGCTTAGCCATGCCTTACGGCAAAACTACGGCGGACAAGCGTGGCTCGAGGTGAGATTGCGCAGTGCCCACAGGGTAAACTGCCGGAGGCCACGAGGGACTTTTCGA
>CAZZHL010000062.1:0-1889 GCA_964653945.1 uncultured Pirellulales bacterium | reverse complement strand
GGATTAAAGTCCCTATTAGAAAGATGTGATTGGGTGTATCAACGTCGTGCCGTAGTAACCAGACTTCTTAGAATCATCAGACCATGTTATTTCCAGATGGTACGGAGGACGTGGATTTCCAGCACATAACCATTGATAGCTTACATTGCTATTAGGGCCAATCTTGGGAATACTTGAGATTTCAGGCTGTACGCTTTTGAGTTCTAATATGGGTTTTTCGTTAAGCATGACTGTGACATCGCGAGCTTCTGAGGCGCCGTTATTTTCAATGATTAACTCATAGCAGCCGTGCTGTCCTAAACGATTAAATTTGGTCGTAAAATTTGCACATCGTGCCTTATCTTGGCGGTCGTGCTCCCGTGCTTGTTCTATTTTTAGCTTTTTGAGACTTATTTTAATCGCATATGCAGATAATCCGAGGGAGATTAAAGAAACGACAAAAGCGGCAAGAGCGTAATTTTCAAAGGCAATAATATGGTTCATTTTATCACTATCAAATTGGAGTATTTGTTAAACATAATTAAGACTTTGATTGACGCCGCGCTGCTCTTCTTTCCTTTGCAAGCTCTAATCGTTTCGGTTCCGTGAAGAGGCGCTCAAGCATTGCATAGGTGAAATCGAGCATATCCTCAGCGTCTTCTTTACTTAACGTGCCTTCGTGAGCACCATCATTACCGTCGTCCTTAATGCATGAGGATAGTTCTCGTAGGGATTCAGGAAGTTTGCCATTGTCAAACATCCACGGCAAACGCAGTCCCAAGTCTCGTCGGACACGAGCGTTAAGACCATTTGCTTCTTCGGGAAGCATTCCGCGCGTGACAATATCAATGCAGAGTCGAAACATCGTGCCAGCAGCATTGTTGCAGCCAACAGCGAGACATTTCGCTCCCTCACGAAAGATTCTCTCTACATTCTCGGGTAGGTGGTCCGGTGGTTGTGCTGCCCCCATGTCTTTTAGATTCACGAAGTCCTCAATATTGACGTATCGGTTTATCGCTCCTTCTAAGTTGAGTAATCCTACTTGGTGAACATGTTGGTAGTTACTATTGCTACTTTCTGACAAAACAAAGGTGGTGGCATGAAAACAACGGCGGCAGATGCAGAATGCTTCGTACCATCGCTGCCAGTCGTCGTGAGTCCCAATGATATGGGCTTGCGTGACATCGAAAGTGATCTTCTGGGAACCGCATCGTGGACAATTAGCTACTAATTCTGGCATTTGTTATTCTCCTTATGGCGATTATCTTAATAGCACCTAACAAAGATTATACAGTCTGTTGACATCTCTTTTCCCATATTAACATACTTTTAGATAAATAAACAAGTAAAAATCGACCCTGACAAGCAATCTTGAGTTCTAAGTCCTTATTCCACAACGGTTTGTAAAAAAATCTGCTATAAGGGGCGGGGGGATATAAACTTACAGAAAAAAATCAATCAAATACGCAGGTAGTTGCGCGGTAAAATCGAAAAAAGTGAAATTTTTTTTACTCACTTCTAAATAAGCAGTTACGTAAATCCACACTTCGAAAAATCAGCCAAATTTCAATCAAACGTGCAGGTTCAGCCTAATTATGGAGGGCGACGTCAGCCCCCGTATTGCGTGATGCGTGAAGCGTATCGCGTAGAGTGGATGAGTAAATGAGTAAATGAGTGGATGAGGGGAAGCGGAGGACACTGCTCTGCTGAAGCTACGCAGTGCGGGGGTAGGGTCATCAAGTATAACATTTCAATCAATGTTCCTGACCGGCTGGATAAGATAACAGTAATTCCGCTACTTTTGTATCGTTGGCTGAGGTACGGGTATACCTTTCGGCGAATACCGCTGACGCAAGGCAAATTCGCAATTGTTGACCCGGATGATTACTATCGGCTCAGAAAATACGGAT
>CAZZHL010000061.1:6885-10021 GCA_964653945.1 uncultured Pirellulales bacterium | reverse complement strand
ACAATGTCTTTGCGACGAAAGAGTTTATGTCGCGGATTCGCGGCGGGATGAATTCTACTGAGATAAGAGTATCTTCAAATCCGGCCAGTGCGGTTGTTAACCGGATAGATGTTCTTATCCCGCTGGATAAGGACGCCATCCAGCATGTCCAAAAAAGAGTCTCATCTGATACGATAATCCTGTCGGAGGCCGAGAATTTTGGCGGAGTTTCCAAGCAGGGCGGCTGTGTTTGCATCGAGGTGCCTTTTACCAAAATTGCCACGGATATCGGGGACAAGATTTACTCCAACATTGTGGCGGTTGGTGTGGTTGTCGGAATTCTGGGAGTTGATTTGCGGTTGATGAACGATTACGTCAAAAAATATTTCTCCAGGAAATCCGATGATATCGTAAACAAGAATACCGAAGCGGCAAAGGCCGGGCATAAGCTGGGCTGTGATTTGGTGGATTCAGGAAAGGTAGAAATTTCAGTAAAGCCAGATGCCGGCATCAAAGACCAGATGCTTTTAAGTGGTGCAGAGGCCGTGGCCTTGGGGGCAATAGCCGGCGGTTGTAATTTTATATCTTCCTATCCAATGTCACCTTCGACGGCTGTGCTCGTCTTTCTTTCACAGCACGCGAAGGAATTCAACATCGTAGCAGAGCAGGCAGAGGATGAGATTGCGGCGATAAATATGGCTATTGGTGCCTGGTATGCCGGTGCAAGGGCGATGGTAACAACATCAGGTGGCGGTTTTGCATTGATGGTCGAGGGATTGAGTCTGGCTGCGATGCTGGAGTCGCCTATAGTGATTCATCTTGGTCAGCGGCCGGGACCGGCCACGGGGCTGCCTACCAGGACAGAACAAGGTGACCTTGAGCTTGCGCTCTATGCTGGACACGGTGAGTTTCCGAGGATAATACTTGCTCCCGGGACGCTTGAAGAGGCATTTTCTTTAACTGCGAAGGCATTTAACCTCGCTGATAAATATCAGGTGCCGGTCTTTGTATTAACAGACCAGTATTTTTTGGATAGTTATTATAACACAGCCGGTTTTGGCTTATCGGATATAAAAGCAGAAAAGTACATAGTCAAAACTGGAAAAGATTATCGAAGATATGAGCTTACAAAAGATGGCATATCACCTCGCGGTATGCCCGGTTATGGTCAGGGACTTGTATGTGTTGATAGTGATGAGCATGATACAGAGGGACACATCACAGAAGACATCGAGTTAAGAGTCAAGATGGTGGATAAACGCTTGAAGAAAGGTGAGGCACTGATTAAAGATGCGATACCGCCTCAGTTGGTTGGGCCTGAAGATTATAAAACGCTGGTGATATGTTGGGGTTCGACTTATCACGTCATTGATGGGGCGACGAAGAATTTAAATAGGGACGACGTTGCTTTTCTTCATTTTAAGCAGGTGCATCCCTTGCCGAAAGAGACAGTGGGTTATCTTGAGAAGGCTGAGAGAACTATTGTGGTCGAAAATAACGCTACGGGTCAATTTGCAAAACAGATTAAGCTTCATACAGGGATAGATGTGGACGAGAAGATTTTGAAATATAACGGCCTGAGTTTTACAGTTGAAGAGCTTGTAGAAAAGCTGAAAGGTTTTTTGGATTGAGAAGTCAGCGATGGATATTAAGAAATTCGATATGGGTAGGATTGATATAGCGTGGTGTCCGGGCTGTGGTAATTTTGGGATTCTTAATACACTGAAAAAAGCCCTTTCCGAGCTGAATATTGAGCCGACGAATTTAGTTCTTGTGTCGGGTATTGGCCAGGCGGCCAAGATTCCCCATTATTTCAAGACCAATATTTTTAACGGTCTGCACGGCCGGGCACTGCCGCCGGCAACGGCCATTAAGGCGGCCAATCCATCCCTGACGGTCATTGCCGAGAGTGGCGACGGCGATATGTACGGTGAAGGAGGCAATCATTTTATTCATACCATCAGACGCAATCCCAATATCACCAACATTGTTCATAATAATATGGTCTATGGCCTGACAAAAGGACAGGCATCGCCAACGAGTCAATTGGGTTTTAAGACGCCGGTTCAGGTAAATGGAGTATTTCTTGAGCCGTTTAATCCTATCGCGGTTGCTATCGCATTGGATGCCGGCTTTGTCGCGAGGGCCTTCGCCGGTGATATGGATAAAACTAAGGAAATATTGAAAAAAGCCATCAATCATAAAGGATATGCATTGGTCGATATATTCCAGCCTTGTGTCTCGTTTAATAAAATCAATACTTTTCAATGGTTCAAGGAGCACACATACTATCTGGATGATTCGCATAAAGTCGGCGATAGAAACGCCGCCTTTGAAAAGGCGATAGAAACTGAGAAGCTGCCGCTCGGAATATTCTATACCAATACGAGCAAAACGCCCTTTGAAGAAAATATCGGCACATACAAAAAGGACAAAAGACCTTTATACGAACGTGAAGTGGAGGTTGAAAAACTTCAGGGTCTGCTCGAAAAATTTAAGACGTTGATTTAATAGGTGCTTTTACTCCGGCACATATAGAAGCGATTAGTGCATAAGCATTTGGTTAAAATAAAGGGTATACTTGAGAAACTTTACAGCAGGTATAACCATCGTGATTGTATAGGGCCGGACCCGCTGCAATTTGTATATCACTACACTGAGCCGGCTGATATGGAGGTGGCCGCGCTTTTATCAGCAGTGCTTGCCTATGGCCGGGTCCGGCAGATTGAAAAAAATCTAAATGACCTTTTTACCCGTATGGGGGCGAGTCCGTATGAGTTTGTGAGGGATTTTGATAAGGCAAAGCAGCAAAAGTTAAGTAACTTCAAACATCGTTTTACGGCGGGAAAGGATATTGCTGATTTATTGTCGATTTTGAAGAAGGTTTTGCAGGGGAAGGGCAGTATTGAGAAATACTTTTTGCTTGGATATAGCAAAAACGATGAAAATATTATTCCAGCCCTATCGAAGTTTTGCGACTCGCTTTATGAAATCTATTTAAAGCAAACCGGCCGGAAAGTAAGCAGGGGGTTGAAATATTTATTGGCAAGTCCTGTGAGAGGTAGCAGCTGTAAACGGCTGAATCTTTTTTTGCGATGGATGGTGAGAGTCGATGAGGTTGATACGGGATTATGGAAAGGCGTTGATAAGGCAAAGC
>CAZZHL010000061.1:0-6875 GCA_964653945.1 uncultured Pirellulales bacterium | reverse complement strand
TGTTCATATGCACAGGTTGTCAAGGATTTTAGGTTTTCACGCTCAAAAAACACCCTCTTTATCGACAGCGGTAAGAATAACGAAAGGTTTTGCTGAGATTGAGCCGAACGACCCCGTGATGTACGATTTCTCACTGAGTCGGCTCGGGATAGTCGAAAACTGCAACGGCAGAATTGGAAACAGTTGCAAAAAATGTGAGCTGTTCCATTTGTGTTTGTATACAGAAAAGCAAGGGCGTTATAATAGCAGGAAACATCTTAAAAATAAATAAGCAGTAGTGCAGCGGATACGGTTTGTATGTAGGTGCTTGTAGAAGATTGCAAAAGGTTTTATTCAGAAGTTAATTTTTTCATTATCTAATTTTTATTCTTCTCTAAAAAACGATTCAATCCTCCATGTTAGTTACCATAGCTTCTAATACTTTCTTTCTGCGGAATTTGCGAGGTACAACCCTAAGGTTATCGCTTTCTATAACTTCACCGCCCTTAAGGGGGTGTCCTGCCTTCTGCACACACCATTCGGCAACGGTTGGAACGCTGCCATTACTGAACTTACTCGACCAATCAAGCCCGGCAGCGGAAGCAACTGCGCTTATCAAGACACCACCCCCTGCAATCCAGCAGGATGAGCCATAAGGATAAATATGCGTAGGTAATCGGTCAAACTCATCTTCGATTTCGCCCACAAGCTCCTCGATAATATCTTCCAATGTCACCATCCCCGTAATAGTTCCTTCACCGGTTGTAACAACTACTATATGGTGTCTTTCCAGTATCATTGTCTCGAGCAGTTCAGATAAGGGTGTATTTTCATTTATCTTTTTTATAGGTCTTGTTATTCCCTTGATAGTAGGGTCGGATGGATTTACCTTCAGTGCTGCCACAATATCTTTGAAATTGATGTAGCCCTCGATGCTTTGGGGGTCATTTTCCTTCGTGCAGACAGGAAATCTCGTGTGCATATCGAGATGTGCTTTTGTAAGCGCATCTGGCAGTCTGTTTTCTATGTAAATCATCGATATATCCTGGGCTGGTATTATGATTTCACGTACCGGATGAGTGGATAGATGTGCAGCAGACAAAACTATCTTTTCTTCTCTCGCGCCCATAAGTTTCGAGGTCCTGGCAAGCGAGACGGCGGCTTTTAACTCGTGGAGCCATTGCGATTGAACCGTTGGCTCGAAACGGCTCCACCTCGTCAGCAGACCTACCACTTTTTTTACTGTAATTTCTATTATTGAAACAACAGGGTGAATGGCCCGTGAGAGGACTTTCATAACCGGCGAAAGCCGAAGCACTACCCATTCCTTATTGTTCAAGGCAAGCATTTTGGGGACAAGCTCTCCGAAAACTATGATGACGAATGTCAGCGGTATTATCAGTAGTACTATTGCCACTATTCCAGAAAGAGTCCCGGAGATGCCCAGTTTGTCCTGGAGATAGGGAGCAAATGTTTTTCCCGCACCAGCTCCGCCGGTCGCAGCGGCGACAGCTCCAACCATTGTGATACCGAGCTGGATGGTAGCCAGACTCGCTTCCATTTTGTCCTTCATAAAGGCAGCTTCTGCTGCGCCTTTTTTCTTTTCGTTGAGCAAAATGGCCAGACGGGCGCGGGATATAGAGGCAAGCCCCATCTCGTAGGCTGCAAAAAAGGCGTTAAAAACCAGCATCACTAAAATAACGGCTAACTCGTAACCAAGCATCGTTTACTCCCTATACTATTAAAGGTTCATATACTTGTTTTTTAATCATATTCATTCTTCGACTTCTGCAGCCTTAGTGGGACATAAAACTTGTTGTGCTTTTTCGCAGTCTTTTGCTATTTGGGCGGAAAGCTCTTCTTCGCTATCGAATTTCTGCTGGTTGCGGATTCGCCCGATAAAATCCATAGCCAGCCATCTGCTGTATAGATTGCCGACGTCGCCGGTGAGTATGTGGGCTTCTATAAGTGTCGGATAATCGCTTTCGAGAGTCTCAACTCTGCCGATGCTAAAAGCGGCAGGGACTTTTTCTTTCGCTGAACAGACATATTCGACACTATCGCCGATTTCGACAAAGCCGGCATATACACCCTCTGCTGGGATAAGCTGCTTTAACGGCTGCAAATTCAGCGTTGGAAAGCCGAGCTGTTTTCCTTTGCCCTGCCCGGGAACAATCTGACCAATCAGCCTATAAGGCCTGCCTAATGCGATAGCAGCATCAGCTACGCTTCCGCTTGCAAGAAGACCGCGAATTATTGTGCTTGAGATTGTAACGAACCGGCCTGTTGAGAGTTTGGCCTCTTTGGCCTTGACTACAGATACCTCAAAGTTCTTTTCCTCTGCTAATTTCCCAAGCAAGTGGATGTTGCCTGTCCGACCACAGCCGAAGTTAAAGCTTTCACCCTCAATTACTATACTCGGCTGGATACCTTTGACGACGAACTGTTCCACATAATCTTGCGGTGAGAGGGCGAGAAGCTCAGGGCTGGTTTTCTGGATAAAAAGGCAATCCACTCTAAGTTTGGCAAGAAGATGTTTTTTTAACTCCAATGGTGTCAAAATGCCGGGGGCCTTTTGCGGATGTAAAAGAGCAAGCGGATGTGGCTCAAAAGTCATCGCAACCAGTTGCGTTTGCTTTTTGTTTGCGGTTTTTCTGGCAGCGATGAGAATTTCCTGATGACCGAGATGGACACCATCGAAATTGCCAATCGTCATGACGCAACCACGGCTGATTTCCTTAATATCCGATATTGACTCTATAATTTCCATGAAGTATTAATTTACCTGCCTGAGCCAAAATCTGCAATGGCTTTTTGATGTGGTTGATTAATAGTTGGTTGATTTGTTATTATGTGCCTTCGAGCCAGTGCTGACAGAATATCTTCAAATCTAAGAAATCAATCTCGCCGGAGAAGTCAAAGTCAGCACCATCGCAGTCGTTTGAATCAGGACAATTGGTTTGAAGCCAGTGATTAGCGAAAAAAGAATAGTCAACAAAATTCACACCATTGAACCCATCAAAGTTCACGATATCCCATACCAGTTTAGGATAATCTTCTCCCTCATTGATTGTCCATATATCATTCGGCCCATTGATAGTTTCACCAACAAAATCCCAACCCGCATTTGAATAAGTGCTCATTGTTTGCATAAGCGGTGTCGTTTTCCCGCAGGTATCATCGCAGCCGGTCCCGCCTCCAACTTGCTGGCCGCACATATTATCTTGGCCACTTATTTGTACATCCCAGAAAGAACTGGTCACTTCGCTATTGTTATTGTATCCAATTAGACCACCGATGAGAGATATCCCGTAAACAGAACAACTGGAATAACAGTTGACAATCACTCCGCCATCGGAGTTGCACCCGGCCAGTCCACCTGTGCAGAAATCCCCACCATAGACCTCACCGGTAGAATAGCTGTCGATAATCACGCCAGAAAGATTGATTCCGACCAGTCCACCAACCTGGAGATTCCCGGTAATTATTGCATCTGAATAACACTCTCGAATCTGTCCTCCATTTTGGGCTACGAGCCCGCCGGTGTTGCGATCTGCACCAGCAACGCTGCCGATAAAATAACAATTTGTAACCGACCCGTCAAAAACTACCGAGACCAAGCCCCCAGCAGCGCTGACGCTCGAAATACTTCCGGTCACATAACAGTTTGTAATCGAGCCGGAGAGAACCATTGCAACTAATCCACCTACCGGGTTATCAACCGTACTGTTTGAAATATCCACATCGGTTAGTCCAAGGTTTCTGACTTCTGCATTGGAGTCAAGCCAACCGAAGAGACCAACAATTTCTCCCGGCTCTCCAACATATGTGAAGTTCGTAATTCTATGCCCCCCGCCATCAAAGACGCCTGTAAAAAGTGTAAAACCACTGCCAATAATATTGAACTCTGAACCTGAATATGTGGACAGGTCAATATCATTAGTCAGGACAAAGTGTTTATCGAAATCCTCAGTGTGATTGGCAATATCATTGAGGTCCTCAGCGGTGGCGATAAGATATGGGTCGTTCGGCTCGCCTTTGCCACCACTGTATTTGGCTACACAAATATCCACTGATAACAAACACAGTATTATCAAGGTTAGCATCTTCATCCTCATCTCCTTCTACTATTTTTATATTTACAACTCAGCTCATTCGAGCCAGTGGTCAGCCAATATCGCAAAGTCGTAGAAGTTTACAATATCATCGTGGTCTATATCTCCAGCCGGGTGTGTTCGCAAAAATGGATATGTCTGATTCTCACCGATATCCCAGGTTCCTATAAAATCCCAGCCGGCATCGGTAAAAGTGCTTTCGCTCTGTATTTGCTCCGTTGGAAGAGGTGTTCCGATGCCGTTGTCCGGCCCACCAGTCTCAATATCCCAGAAGGAGGAAGAGACTGTCCCCCCGCTGCCTCCCACCAGGCCGCCGGTGTAATCATTTCCATCAACACTGGCTGTTGTATAGCAATTTGAAATCGTTCCATAACAATTGTGCCCCGCCAGCCCACCGGTGTACTGGTCTCCTGAAACCTCACCTGTTGCATAGCAATTTGAAATCGTGCCATGACAATTGTGTCCCACCAGCACGGCGGTGTCGTCTTTGCCCAAAACTTCGCCTGTTGCATAGCAATTTGAAATTGTGCCATCGTTGGTTCCCACCAGTCCGCCGGTATAAAAATTTGTCCCTGAGGCACAACTGATTGCATAGCAATTTGAAATCGTGCCATTATACGTATTGTATCCCACCAGCCCACCGGTGTGGGAATATCCCGAAACGCTGACTGTGCAACAGCAGTTTGTTATAGTGCCTCGATTGTATCCCACCAGCCCGCCGGCTGCCCAATAGCCGGAAACGCTTCCGCCGTAGAGGCCGCAGTTGGTAATCGTTCCATCTATCAAGCAGCCAACAAGAGAGCCGACGCGGTCCGAATCACCTGCTGCATTGATATCGGGGTTGATTAAAATCAAATCTTTAATCGCTGCATTCTGGTTACTGATATAACCAAAAATCCCAATGTAGTCGGTGTCATTACATTCATAAGTAAAGTTAAAAATCGTATGGCTGTTGCCGTCAAAAACACCGGTAAAGTGATTGCTTTGGTTTCCGATGATATTAAACTGTGTGCCGGTATAGTCGGCCAGGTTGATATCGGCGACCATTAGAAAGTGTTTATCCCAATCTTCTATGTGGTTGCCGATGTCGTTTAGGTCTTCAGCAGTGGCAATTAGATGTGGGTCATTCGGCTCGCCGGTACCGTCACTATATGTGCCGGCAGAAACGCTGGCAGAAAATATCGTCAGCAGAACTGCTGCTGCAAAAACAATAATTGATTCTACCTTTGCCATTTCCCTGCCTCCAGTTTCCTTTCAGGCAGATATACTTAAACTGCCTTTAATTCAGTTATATTATATCAAAAACCCCGTTGTTATTACAACAAAAAAATGGCGCACGGCGCTTAAACTAGTGCCGTTTCTAAAAAGAAACTGTCACTTTTGTCATTCCTGCGCAAGCAGGAATCTACGCACTTTTAAGCCTGGATTTCGGCTCAAGGCCGGAATGACACCACCGAAAAGTTACACTAATTAGAAACGGCACTATATAATCACAAAATGACAAAAAAATTTGCAACTTAGTTGCAAATTTATCGTATATGGTATAAAATATGGTTTTTGTAAAGAAGTTGAGGTTTAATAGCTGATTTTGTTGAAGGGCTAAGAGCAGATGCAAAAAAGGATTGCAGTTATTTTGACCGAGTTGAGAAGCCATGCGCCGTTTACTTTTTTCGGCGCACTTACCGGCATTGTTTTGATGCTGTTGTTTAAAAATGTCCAGCATCAAACAAGCGAGAGGCTGTTCTACATATTTCACCCTGGCCATGTGATATTAAGTGCAATCGTAACAGCTTCAATGTTTAAGCTTCATACGAAAAAACCGCCTTTTCTTGTTGTTCTGTTGATTGGGTATTTCGGCTCGCTTGGTATTGCCACAATCAGTGACTCGCTGATTCCGTATGTCGGCGAGCTTTTATTAGGGCTGCATGCCCACAGCCATATAGGTTTTATTGAGGGCTGGTATATAGTCAATCCTGCTGCCGTTTTGGGAGTTTTGATTGGATATTTCTGGCCGAAGACGAAACTCTCTCATTCCGGCCACGTCTTACTTAGTACATGGGCTTCGTTATTTCATATCCTTATGGCTTTGAACGGTCACATATCTATTTTTTCCGGTATTGTGATACTTATCTTTCTATTTCTGGCTGTGTGGCTGCCCTGTTGTGTCAGTGACATTGTTTTTCCGCTGTTGTTTGTCAGCTCGGCGACGAATGTCTCGCATGCACATAATTAACTCTTGGAGGTGTGATAATGAAGTCAAATTTGGATTTACAAGCAGGGAAGATGCTAAAGGCGGCAAAACTTTACTGCACAAAGAGCCGAAAGGCAATACTGAATGAGCTGACCAAGGCGGATAAACCGCTTAGTCAGGAACAGATTGCACAACGGCTGGGTAAAAATCGCTTCGATAAAGTTACTGTTTACCGCACTTTAGAAAGTTTCTGCCGGGCCAGCCTGGTACATAAGGCATTTATACACAAAAGAGCAGTGCATTTCGAGCTTGCTAATCGCTGCAGTGAAATTCGGTGCCATCCTCATTTTATCTGCAAAAGCTGCGGAGTAACAAACTGCCTGCCTAGACTATCCATACCGGTTGTTAAGGGCCTGAAAAAAGGATTTGTTATTCACCGCCAACAGGTTCGCCTTGAAGGATTATGTCCGGCTTGTGCTTAAGTAGGGATAAATAATGCTCGTGGGAGAGCTATAAGTTGCTGAATTTGCTTCGAAAAATCCTTTTGATAACTGCAATGATTTGCTTTTTGGCTATGGCCACCGGCCTAA
>CAZZHL010000060.1:0-10038 GCA_964653945.1 uncultured Pirellulales bacterium | reverse complement strand
CTTCGGCTCTATTTGCTGTGCCAATAGGTAATTTAGCCCCTTTGACTATTACCACTGCATCTTCCTTTGCAGCTGTAGTTAGTTTGGCCAAAAACCAGAATTCACCAACCACTATTGCAAGGGCCCACGGCATCATCGCATATCCACCAAAGTCGTGAAATATCTTCTCCCAGTATTCGCCTTCGAGTACCGTGAAAGCAATCGCGGTGACTGCCAATCGCACAGTGTTGCAGAACAGAGCAATGGGTAAGCTGGAAGCAAATACTACCAGCTTTTCCCACCACGCCCGCTCGACCAGCAACACCACAAGGCCGCTAATCACAAAAAAGGCGGTAATCATCCTCAATCCGTTGCACGCCTCCGCCACGGCAACCGACGCCTGGCCGATATGAATGATATTGCCTTCCTGCACAACCTCATAACCGATTGCCTCCAAACAAAACACAGCAGACGAGGTCGCCCATTGCTGCAAAGGCAACGCGATAACGCCTTGAACCCGATTTGGCCAAGGCAGCATCAAGAACAGAAATAACACTATAGGAGACACTTTGCGGAAAAACTCCCATCCAAACAGAAGCAGCACCAGCGCAGCAATACTCAAAACAATCGACAATCTCTCCGCGGAACTGTACATAAAAAAAAGACCGAAGAACCTCACCATCTGTGCTGCTACAAACGCCAGCAAACCCCATAAAGAAGGTCGTATCTTGACTCCGGCTATTTGACGGCGCCTCGACCACAAAATATAAACAGCGAGAAAAGGAACCAAAAGACCAGAGGAATACTCATCGCTTCTTTGCCAGATATTCCAGAGGTCCAAAATCCCAGGCCAATAAGACCATAAGAATGCGAGCAAAACAAGCCCAGCCGCCAACCACTGCAGAATGTTTCCTCGTTTTCGTCGAATCCGATTCGGTTGTCTTCCACTTGCTCTATCGAGGTGGAATTGCGATTGCCACCTCATTATGCTGGCCCCATCTTCCATTATCCTTGACAATCTGCCCAATAAACTTTCCAAACATCCTCTTGGCTTAAATACAATGGTTTTTTCCCCCACAATGCTGTTACTTGGTACAGCCGTACGGTAATCCACTATGCATCGTTGAATTTCGCACTTTTCGCCTACCTGCGAATCGTCCCAAAGAACACTGTTAACCACGACACTGTCTCTGCCGATACCGACGTTGCGTCCGATGATAGTCGGCCCAAAAATTACAGCACCTGATTCGATGCGAACGCCATCGAGAAGAGCGACCCGCCCGTAAATCCGCGTCCCTGACTCGATGGTTACCCCGGAATCCTTCCAGACAACATGCTTGCCGCTGCGCTCACACATTTTTAAATCTACGTCTGCTCCTGTTGCGTTTCCCAGGTAGTCGCTGATGGCATCCAAATACCCATGCCGGTCGCGAAAATTCCCAGCACTGTGCGGCAGCACAGCGTAACGCACACGCCTACCCACTCGAAGCAACTCCGGAATTAAACTTTCTTTGATATCGTAATAACCTTCCGCCGGTATATATTCCAACACAGATGGATTGCAGACATAGATACTGGCTGCCTCACCTCTTGTATCGCTATTTTGCGACGCTGGATTGAATATTACAGTCAGGTCAGCCGCCTGGCCATAGTGAGCGGTTATTAGCAAACCAATATCAGGGGGACATACTACGCTGGCAGGTAATACCAAGAGCACTTCGTCCCTCTTACTATTCACTGCGTTACGAAGGGCCCCTGCGGTGCCCACTGGTAACGGTTCATCCGAAAAATGCACAGATAACGTTCTGACATTTTCACTATCGAACAGTTCCTTCATCAACGAACTGTCGCCGTTTGAACAGATTGTTGCATGTTTTACTCCCTGGTTGGCCAAGTGGGCAAGCAAGCGTATTAAAACGGGCTTTCCGCCGACCGGCCATAATGCCGAGGGCAAGCGCAACGCCAATGGACAACGCCCAGAATCTTGATTGCCTGCAAGAATCACTGCTCTTATATTATGTTTTTTGATAGATTGTCTACACATGAAAGCTAAGATGCGTATTGTCTTTGCCGACGATTATAACCAGTATGAGTTCGATCAAGAACCAACTATGACTTATCTGCTATCTCCGCAAGCTCTTTTAGACGCTTCTCTCGTTTGAAAAGCTCGGGCCTTGGTTCAAGGCCAACCATATCCAAGATCGCCTTCCATCGATAAACCCAATCATGACGAAGCAGGGACTGCACAGCGTTATTCCTTCGGATTTGCGCCAGGCGGTCTGGTTGCGAATCGAGGTCGTCCAGTATTTCGGCGATATTCGGCGCATCAAAGGGCGCATGTATAACTGCATCAGGCCAGTCAAAATGCTTTCTGAATGCTTCGCTTTCCCTGGTTTCTCCAATCATTACGGCACCTGAAGCAGCCCCCTCAAAAAAACGATAGCTGATTTCACTTTGGCCGCAAGTTTCGAGTTGCCGGTTAATCTTGGGAGCGTTTACTATAAAGTAACGGCTCCGTTTCGCGATATTCGCTATCAAGATACGATGGTCCCGGGGAAGCAACGTCTTCATATTTTCGGATGTGTCATAGATGTAGAAAATATTTCTCTGTTCAGCCATCTTTAGAAAAACCTGGTGTGTTACCAGTGATTTGCGTCCCATGCTGTAGACATCGATAGAACGAAGTGGCGGATTTGGATACGGGCAAAACTTAATTGCGTCGATCCCGGCTGGTATGTAGACACATCGCTCCCCAATTATATCTTTAACAGGCTGAGCACTACCCATAGAAGGGATCACGACGTAGTCAAACTTGGACAGAATCTTTAAATGGCCTTTTAATTTGTTCAGTTCGCCAGCCCAAATTTCCGCGAGCCAACATATCGAGGTTCGGCATCGCTGCTTCCATCCCTCGACTGCGTTTAGCGATAATAAGTCTCTAGGGAACTGGCATATCACAACGAAGAGATCATAGCTTTTATGGAGGCGTAATTTCCTGACGCCTGGATTGACAAAAGCAACAGAACAGTGTCGCGCAAGCTGATTCACAATCTTTTGACCAACTGTGAACAAACGGTAAGGTTCAGGCGTTAACAACTCCGCGTCATCGATCTCACAAATCAGATCTTCGAATTCGTACTCGGCGCACCTCGAAACAAGTCTCTCAAGATTTCGCTGAGAGAAGAGACATATACGCGGGCTAGATGAGATATCCGGCCCAGAACTTCCTGTTTTATTCATTTAAATATCCGATTCAATCACGCGCAGAACAATCTTTCCACGCGTATGACCTTTCTGAATGAGTTTGTGTGCCCTACGGGCTTCCTTGAGAGGAAACACCGTATTGATAAAAGGCTTTACATGCCCAGCATCGACTAACTTGGCGATATTAGTAAGTACGGAACTTTTCACCTCTGGAGGACGGACGTGCTTGGCACGCACACCATATTTTGCAGCAGTTTCAGACGACGGAGTAGCGCAAACAGAGACGAGAATACCGCCTTTTTTTAAGACGCCCCAAGAACGGTCCAGAGTTTCTCCAGGATAGTACTCAACAGCGATATCACGGTTGACCGACTCTAAGACAACGTCGACGTCTCGGACAATTTTTTCAAAACAGGTCGTTTTGTAGTTTATGAACTCATCCACACCAATTTCGCGAAGGAAAGACTCATTGCAGCCGGAGGCTGTGCCAATTACATACGCCCCCTTCCACTTAGCAAGCTGTACTGCAATATGGCCGACACCTCCAGCAGCGGCATGGATAAGCACTTTTTGGCCAGCCGATAATTGCCCTGCATCAAAGAGGACCTGCCACGCTGTGAGGGCAACGACTGGCAGAGCTGCTGCCTGAATGTGGTCAACAGACCTCGGTTTGTGCGCTGTGTCATTAACCGAAGCTGTGACATATTCTGCATAGGCACCACCTTTTTGAATATCCGCCATGCCAAATACTGCGTCACCTATTTGGAAGCCAGTAACGCTGCTGCCCAGCGCTTCCACAATTCCAGATACATCAAAACCCAGAATCAGCGAGAATGGCTTTCTCAGCTTAGAGCGTCTGCCAGAGCGTATTTGCCAGTCAGCGGGATTGACCCCGGCTGCGTGAACACGAATCAATAGCTCATCTTCCTTCGGCTCAGGCCGGGGTGCATCTTCGTAGGTGAGCACTCGCGGCCCGCCATACTTGTGAATTCGTACCGCTTTCATCGATCCAGCCACTGAACCCTCCTCCGACCTATCGATACATCTATGAATGGTCTTCGGTATGGCTTTCAGTGCGTCCATATTTGCCTGCTTCCATTGAATCTCATCTGTCTTTACTTATGTTATCCACAACAATGTTGAGCCAGCCTTGTTAATAGATGGATAGGAAACCAAAAGAAGCCCTGAGGATAATACCGCAGGAGTAAAAGTGTGCATCGAACTGCGTAGGAAAATCTGCCTGCGATGAGACTGTGTGCTATATCATATGGTAACCCACGGCCCCACAATCTGATCCACTTTTTTCTTCCAATCCTGTAAGCCACTTCACGGTCCTTGTTTCCCTTTACGAAATCCTTTTGGGCGTCTAAAACACGTAAGGTAGCAGCGAGTTCACGGGCATTATTTCTGCGAGATTGATTGCCCAGGTGCTGGCGATACTCAACAATTACCTGATTGTGGCAACAAATCGGAAATGCTCTAGCTGCTCGCAGATAAGTGTCGTAGTCGTCCATCGGAACAACAGAAGGATCAAAATCGCCCACCGATTGAAATACAGCGCGTCGAAACATGGCGGTGGAAGGCGGAACAAGGGTTCTACCCGAAAGGAGTACTTTATAATCAAAATGCTCCTGATAGTTAGCTGTCTCAATATTCGATCCGATCACTTTGGCTTCTCTCTCCGTGCCCTTTTTGGCTCCTCCCACCTGACGTTTTGATCTTGGCAGCGGGACCCCATTAGGTCCAATAAATCTGAAAAGACCAAATACAAAACCACAGTCTAGATGACTATTCAGATGATTCACACCGACCTCAAGCGCGTTGGGCAAAAGGCGGTCATCCTGGTCCAGAAAAACCAAACAATCTCCTCGGCTCTCGCACAATCCTGTATTCCTCGCTACAGCGACTCCCTGGTTCTCCTGGCGGATAACACGGACACCAGAGTAACTACGTGCTACCACTCCGCTATTGTCTGTTGAACCATCATCCACCACAATAATCTCAAACTCCCGGTAGGTCTGAGCCAGAACACTCTCAATCGCCTCCGGCAAAAATCGTGCCCCGTTATAGCAGGGAATAATTACTGAGACCTTCTTACCTCTCATGCTCGATAAAAACCTTTATTTTAAAAATAAACTTTTCTTGGACGCATTTCTTGGCTTCATTCCTTACGAAATACCATTAAACGCTCAACAAAAAACTGCATGACGCCATGTTTTCCCCATTCTGTGCATAATAATTCTGATGTATTCTTATCGTATTTGAAACCTTTGTTATCAAACTTGTCAATCCAGTATTCTTTAGGCTGCTCATTAACATGGTCATGAGCTGCTGCAATATCTCGCCATGTGCGGGCAAGTGTTGCAGCCGTCATTACTACGTGGTCGGCTATCGAACAAAGAATGTTGACAAAACGGTCTGCACAATGTCCTGGCAGGTGCTCAGCGACCTCGGTACTGACGACAACATCTGCTTTGAGGTCTTTCGGTAGAATATCATGCTCAAGGTCGAACTTGATGACATCTAAACCGTTTTGACGACAGATGTTCAGTGCTGCGGATGAATAATCAAGTCCACGACACAGAACACCACGCTTTGTAAGTGCAGAAAGCAAAACACAGGGTCCGCAACCGACGTCAACAACAAACTTGGGCGAATATAGCTTCATGATGCCCTCGGCAATGCCTTCGTAAGACCTTACCATTTCCGGCAAAAAGAAAGATTCGTAGTAGTCCTTGTCGTATATGTCATCATGCCCACCGTGCTTCTCCAGTTTACGGATGGCGTAAGCCTTCGCCACTTTTAAATAGTTCGGCATATGCAGATATACCCAACTACGGGCCTTTTTGGGTAATGTTTTTTTATAAGCCGTCTTTACAATCGAAAAAAATGACATCTAATCCTCCATGTCCTTATCTTGCGAAATGCAAAAGGTCAATACGCAATGAATCATTCACAAAATTCATTTGATATTTCGCTTATTTATTCTACAAGGTCTCTACGGAGAGATTTAGATACCGACCTTACATCATCCAAATGTTTTTCCAAACTCTTGATCCTGGCATCATCTTCGACTTTCGCCCGCGAATAGTATCTCTTTTTGCTTTTCAACCACAAAAGCTCAAACTCAATAGCCTTGATTATGCCGCTCTCGACGTTCTTATCTAACGCTGTATTCTTAAAAACCACTTTTCTCGTTTCAAATCCGTCAATCAAATCCTGTTCGCAGAGCTGTCGTAAGAATGGAATCGCATCCACCAGGATTTTGCCCCCCAGAGTGGTTTTCAAGCCCTTTTGCCTTGCCTGCCTGAAAATATCTGCGCAAATCCCAAGCATCTCTTTTCCGTCTATCCGGCTTTGGTCAAGCCCCATTGAACCGATGAAATCACTTCTGCCTATGGTTATGCCGGCGAGCAAGCCTATGTTATCGAGACTGAGAATCTCCTTAAAATTCTTATAGGCGGTTATTGTTTCTATGTTCACTGCAAATTCGATATCCTCACGATTATCAGGTGGAACAAAGGTTAGTATAGCGTTGAGGAATTTCGAGACGGCGTAGGGTGTTTCAGCCATAGGAGCCACAATGCCAGCCACGCCGATTATCAAACAGTTATAGATATCAGTGATTGCCTCTACACCGCCTATTTTCATTATCAAGGGCAGTTGCACAGTGCTGGTGACATCTTTGAGCCTTGACAACTCTATCATCCTTGATGCCTCCGCCTCGAACTCGGCCTTAATCCTGATGACATCGTGGTTTTCCTTCAGGTCTTTCAACAACGCTACCATTTCTCTTTCTAGGCCGTTCATAACTTGTCTCCCATACCGTCCAAAGGTTTTATAATCATATGCTTTCGGAAATCTTCACGTGGAAGAAACGGGTACATATCTTCCAACGGTTTAGACACTAATGTGCCATCCTCCCTGACATCCGATGAAAGTTTTGGATACAGTGATTGCCTGGGATCCATAGGCACTTCACAAAGTACAGGTCCAGGCATATGCAGGATATCATTTATTTCACTGGATATATTATTCCCGCTCTTAAGCTTCATTGTCTTCAGGCCGTAAGCCTCGGCAACAGAACGAATATCAGGGAAATATATCCCATCTTTGGGATCTGAAGCAACGTACCTACTTTCAAAATATGTATCTTGGGTGATCCGCATCGCAAGATAACCATCATTATTCAAAACGAAAATTTTTATCGGCATTTTATGAAATGCTATTGTGCCAAGCTCTTGAATATTCATTTCAATACTTCCGTCTCCGGTGATTAGAATCACCTGTTGTTTGTTCCGAGCAAAACAGGCACCCACGGCTGCCGGAATATCATAACCCATAGAGGCACATCCTTGGTTGGTAAATACACGAACCCCCTTCTTCAAATTCATCATCTGGAAAGTCCCTGTATAAGCGGTGCCATTACCAGTAACGACCAAATCTCCCGGCTGTAAAAGATTAAACAGACAATCCACAAACATATAAGAATTCACATATTTAGAATTTCCAGGATTATCCTGCAGTATACTTGGCAAAGCCCTCTTTCTTTCAGCGCACCAGGAAAGCCAAGGTTCCTTTTTTGGCAGGCTTTTGTCGCTGCCAATTTGTCGCAACATTTCTTCGATAAAGAATTTGGCATCGGCATGAACACGCATATGCAGATCCAGAGTTGGCTTATTCAATTCCGCAACATCAATGTCAACCATTGCTCTGTACGCATCACGAGCAAAATCCTTATAACTATAACTAATCTGTCTTAATCCCAGGCGTGCACCTAAAGCCAACAACAGACTGCTGTTTTGCTGTATAAAATTAGCCGGTCGATCCCCGCAAATACCAGGTCTACCAAAAAACAGCGGTTGGTCCGACCATATAAGGTCATGGCCACAGATAGCAGTAAGCACGGGCATATTTAATTTCTCAACCAACTCAAGAAAAATCCCCTCTGCTCCAGCAATACGAATACCATTACCGGCCAGCAGTACAGGTCTTTCTGATTCTTTAATCCGAGACAGCAATTCGGCGACCTGTTTTTTTATCAATTCTTTGTTAAATACAATCTCATCTTCTCTTTCATCGTACGCGGGCAGATTTGACGGATCTATTTCAGAGGCCTGAATATCCAGGGGTACATCCAGCCACACAGGGCCAGGACGGCCGTTGGTCGCCAGATAAAAAGCTTTTTCTAGATGATATCTAATCGATTGAGCATCTCGCACCATAACAGCATATTTGGTCACAGGTTTAACAATATCAACGATGTTGATCTCTTGATCACCCAACTGACGCAATCCGAGTTCAGCGTAAGACGAGATTACCGTTTCGCGTTTGAGCTGTCCGGATATATAGATACATGGAATAGAATCAAGCCACTGACCAATAACACCAGTCAGGGTATTGGTGCCTCCAGGGCCGGTTGTTATAACGACCGCCGCCACTCGCCCCGAAGCACGATAGTATCCCTCGCCAGCAATTGCCGCAGCTTGTTCATGACGAGGACACATATATGAAATATTTTTATTTCTACCAACAGAATCAACGAGATGCATCGCCCCCCCGCCAGGAAGCATGAATACATGCTTGATGCCTTTGCTTTCTAAAAAAGAGAATACGTAATCTGACAACTTGACCATTTCTAACTTACTTCAAAATCTTTTTGTACCAGCGAAAAGTCTCTCTGATTGCCTCTTCGAATATAGATTTTGGCTCCCATCCAATCGTATCCTTTATCTTAGAACCATCCAGATACTGTTTAGGGATTTCTGCCTTTGCCTGGTTAAGTATTTCGACCCTCACAGGGCTGTCTAACACCGTAGAAATTCTATCAATCATTTCATTAACGCTGACTACATTACCGCTTGCTAGATTAAATGCCTCACCTCTTGTCTTACTAATATTCTCTGCCAAGGCGATGTAACCGTCTATTGCATCCTTGACATAGATATATTCCCGGATCAAGCTGCCATCGCTTCGGATTTTGAGCACCTGCCCCTTAATGATCGCCTCCATGGCCCCCGGGACAATCCGACTCATATTCAAATCACCCGGTCCAAAGGTATTGGCACACCTTGCTATTGTGATAGGCATATCATAGACGTCCGAGTTTGCATATACCTGCGATATCAGATCCGCACAGGATTTTGACACATCATATGGTGCTTTCCCGTGCAGTCTTTCTTCTTCTCTGTAGGGCAACCTGCGGCAGGGCCCATAAGCTTTGTCGCTGGAAACGACAACAACTTCGCTGACCTTTGAATATAATCTCGCAGACTCCAAGATATTCACGGTTCCCATTATGTTGGATTCTATGGTCTCCAGAGGATTGAGTAGCGCGGTGGTCACTATGGGTTGTGCCCCAAGATGAAAAATAGTTGTTATTTCATACTTAGAAAGGATATCCGCTGTTTTTCTAAAATCCTTCAAATCTCCAATGACAACCGTGGATTTTTGGGACAGTCCCTGAGTTTCGTAATAACTTCTAGGGTCGATATCTCTTATTAGAGATATTATTTTCGCACCAGTCTCACTTAGTCTTTCGACAAGATGAGACCCTTTGAATCCTCCCGCGCCGGTAACTAATACGTTCCTATTATCCCAGAATTTCTTATTCATGTTTCCAGATTTCCCAAGGAGCACCCTGTTTGTAGATTCTATTCAGTTCATCGGCATCTTTTTGGTTATCCATACCTTTCCAGAAGCCCTTATGCTGGTAAGCAGCCAATTGGCCTTCTTTGACTAATCTCGACAGCGGTTCCTGCTCCAGAACACAATCTTGTTCCTCGGACAAATAATTGAAAACCCGCCGGTTAAACACCATAAATCCACCGTTAATTGTATCCTTGATATCCGGCT
>CAZZHL010000059.1:0-10043 GCA_964653945.1 uncultured Pirellulales bacterium | reverse complement strand
GAAGCTACACGCCAGAGAACCGACAAAGGGTATGGGAGGATATGAAAAAGGTCCTCGCCGAACTCGGCCTGCCTATCCCTGAACACGGCAAAAAATAACCAATTTCACTGCGAAAACTCATTTCTCAAGGCATAATTCGCTCGCAAGACATGCCCGAAAGCGTTTGTTCCCAGCGAAATCCACCCTCTCCAGCCAAAAACAGTAAATTCCGGGAAAAAATATAAATATTGGAGATTTTTTCGGACTTTCTCTAAGAATTCTATTGACATAACCAAAATTTCAGGATAACCACTAATATACTGGTACTTAAACATAGAAGAAAAGGGCGTTTCTTCAAGGTTTGCACAAGCGTTCGCAAAAAGTATGGTGTGTTCGCGTGTGTAGTTAATATTCAGAATCCTTACAGGGAGGTACAAAGGATGATGAACAAATTAATAATTATTGCGTGTTTGGCTGTAACCCTAACGATAAGTTCAACAGCGTCAGCAACTCCAGAGTGGCGTGGTAATCCTGGTAGCACCTATCAGGAGTGGCAATTCGACTCGAATGATACTGATCTTGATCCTGATATCTTCAGCAATGACTATGGCACCGCTCATTTGAAGGTGTATCCGCATGGCGACTGGATCCCAGACCCGGGGGCCTGGGCGCTGTCTGGCGAGATAGATGTCCAGATTCCCAATTTGAACGAGGAGAACCCAGAGAAGCGTATCCATATTCAGTTGACGTGGCAGCCGGCATATAATGACCCCCTCCTACCGAGTGAACCGATTATCGGCATCGTCTCGTACCCTCTGTTTGAGGGTATGTCTATGGGTCCTCGGATTGACACCGATGATGGAGAAGGCTGGACATATTCGACATACGACATTACTATCCGGCCGAATCCTGGCGTAGAGTGGATTACCATTAAAGGTGATATCCTGGTTGACGAGCTGGTAATTGACACCATCTGTTGTATCCCTGAGCCGGCGACAATCTGTCTGCTTGGATTAGGCACGTTGATTCTGTTGAAAAAATGCAGGGTTTAAGCCAGGAAACTAAAAGTAGTTTTGGCTACAAGCTACAAGCTCTGAGGGCTGTGGATTCTTCCACGGCCCTCTTTATTACTACCACGTTTTTCGGCTAAAAACAGCACCTTCCAGCAAAAAAATAAATTTATTGAAGATTTTTTCGGACTTTTTCTAAGAATTCCCTTGACATAATCAAAATTTCAGTATAGCCTTCGACACACTGGTACTTAAATACAGAAGAAAAGGGTGTTTCTTCAACGTTACACAAGCGTCCATAAATAAAAGTTTTGTGCTGCGTTTGTGTATTAATATTCAGAATCCTTCAGGGAGGTGTAAGGATGATGAACAAATTAGTAATTACTGTGTGTTTGGCTGTAACCCTGACGATAAGTTCAATATCGTCAGCGCATGATATCAAACCTCCAGACTGGCGCAATAAACCTGATAGCACCTATCAGGAATGGCAATTCTCAACAGCGGACCTTATGCCCGCTCCTTACGTCGTCTATAACGACTATGGCACCCCGCAATTGAGGGTATCTCCATTTGGCGACTGGGTCCCAGACCCGGGAGCATGGTATTTGGGTGAAATAGATGTCTGGATTCCCAATTCGTCCGTATCTAATCCAGAGAAGCGGATCTGGATTCAGTTGACGTGGCAACCAGCAGATAATGACCCTTTCCTAGATAGTAACCCATTCATCGCTGTGGGACCATTTGACAATATGATAATGTTTCGCTCTGACGACTACCAAGCCGTGTCCGGCTGGATACACTCGACATATGACATTACTATCTGGCCGAATCCCTCTGAAGAGTGGATTGCCATTAAAGGTGATATCCTGGTTGACCAGTTGGTAATTGACACCATATGTATCCCTGAGCCGGCGACGATTTGTCTGCTTGGCTTAGGCACGTTGACTCTGTTGATAAAACGCAGGGTTTAAGCCAAGAAACTAAAAAGTAGTTTTGGTTACAGGCTACAAGCTAAAAGGGCTGTGGTTTTTTCCCACAGCCCTTTTTCATATTTTCGCTTAGGATACTCGAATGCCAGAACATATAAAGGTTACAAAATTTATGGCTTTTTTACTTCATAGACAAGATTCTTTGATGAAGCTGTGAACGTTATAACCTCCTTTATTTTCAACTGTTATCGTCCAGAGATTAGCTGATTGTCCGCTCACATACCAAAACTAAAAATGTTTCAAAATGCAACTTTATTGACAAAATTAATATGGTGTATATAATTGGGTAATAGTAGCTAAAGCTGCTATTGGAGTGAACATTATGAAGCGCAGTAGAATAAGTAGAATTATGCAGATTTTAACTGCGTTGCAAACAGGAAAAAGCTATACCGTCAGCGACCTCTCAAAAATGTTTGGAATAAGCCGGCGGACGACCTTCCGCGACCTGAAAGAGTTGCAGGCCACTGGTGTGCCATACCACTACGATACAAAGGCCGACGGTTATGTCATAGAGCCTGAGTACTTTCTGCCACCTGTAGATTTGGACCCTCAGGAGGCGGTAAGTCTGCTTCTATTGGCCCATAAGGTAAGTAAAGAAATCCAGCTGCCCTTCAAAAGTTCGGCTCTGCTGGCCGCTTTGAAAATAGAAAACAATCTGCCAACCGAAGTCAAACAATATTGCAATGCAGCTCTACGAAATATCTCTATAAAAGTTGAGCATCAAGAAAAAGGATACGTTCTCGACCAGATATTTAGGCAGTTGCTGGGGGCTATTTTGAAGAAGCGAATCGTGAACATTCGTTATTATTTGCCTCGTGACCATAAGAACATAGTAACTGATTTGAGTCCTTACCATTTGATATATAATGAACACGCATGGCACGTGCTTGGCAAATCAAGTTTTCACGAAGAAGTACGCCCTTTTAGGCTTAACCAAATCAAAGAGCTGAACAAGCTGGATAAATGTTTCATCGAGGACGAGAGATTTGACGTATCTGAGTATATTGGCCGGGCCTGGGCAATGATACCAGAGGGCAGACTATATAACGTCAAGCTCAGATTTTTGCCAGAAGTCGCCCCCAGTGTCGCTGAGGTTCAATGGCATAGTACACAAAAAGTTACTTTTGAAGATGACGGCTGTGCAATCATTCAATTCCGCGTTGATGGGCTTAGTGAGATAATTTGGTGGATTCTGAGCTATGGCGACCAGGTACAGGTTCTTGCGCCAAGAGCTCTGCGGCAGAGAATCGTTGAAATAGCCCAAAATGCTATCAAACAAAATGAACGGTTATTGCCTACTTAATGGTACCGGCTACCATCCAGTAGAAGCAGCAAATTCTTGTGGTACACAGCCATATATAAGGGTCGAAAAAATACAAAATACCCATTTCACTTACTGCAAATAATGGTTACTATTATGGCATAAGTGCTTCTATTCACAATTGTTACGAAGACAATAGAACTCATCAAATTGAAATTTGCGAATTTATGAGGCGAATTTAGTACTTCTATGGTTTTGGCCGGATACGAACACAATACCTGCCTCCGAAATGGACATACGCAGCTTCCTGGGAGAATTAGTTACTTGAAATTATTCAGCAATTCTGGTATAATTTGTAACGATGACGAAGCAATTTGACCGATATTAATTACTAATTAACGCTTATTTCACCTTTTTTCGCGATTTTTGAGGGTCGCTTAGGAGCGAGACCCCGGTGGCATTGCTAAGCGTACATACTGATAATTATGCAACTCGTGTAAATATTGCGGCTAAGGTTTTTGTCCAATATGGAGATTTTATTCACACTGTTATTCGTTACAAGGTTAGAAATGAGGCCCAGGCAGATGATTTATTTCAGGATTTTTTCATTTCCATCATCTCCAAGCCTCCACCACCATCGCTCCAAAATGTCAAAGGCTACCTCTATAAAGCAATAACTCATGATATAATAGATGCAATGCGCCGTAAGGAAAGGTACGAAGGCCGTATTCGTAAATATGGCGAAAAACTAAATTATTCTACCAACAAAAATGGTTTTGAAAACGCCTTCTTAGAAAAGGAAGAGCTTGATAGACTATTTGCACTTATCAAGAAAAGATTGCCGAATAGCGAATCAGAAGCTATCGCCTTACGGTATAGGGATAGCCATAGCATCAAAGAGGTCGCAAAGAAAATGAGTGTTGAAAAGAGGACTGTTAGCAGTTATATTTCTGGTGGATTGAAAAAAATCCGTCAATTATTAACGATAAAGTGAGGTGCTTGAAATGATTGCTCCGAATCCCAAGTTGCTTTGCAATTTGGCTGAATCATACTACTACGACTTTCTCTGTAAGGAAACTATAGAACTTATTCCAGAGCCTATTGTTAGTCATATCATGCATTGTACTAACTGCCAGGAGCAGATAAACCGGCTCCGAGCAGTATTGTCAGAATCCGAGGAGCATCCGGAAGCTGCTCAAAGAGAAGTCAGCAGCGCTGTAACTGAGATGCTGAAACTTCACTTTGCTTACGTTGGCAAGCCCGTAACTTGTGATATTGTAAAACCTTTCCTGCCGTGTTTGTTAGATACGGCCATAGAGATTAGAATACCAACGCCTATAACAGCACATATAGACAATTGCCAAAAATGCTCTGAAGATTTAGAGATGATCCGGGAGCTAAATCTTAGCCACAAACAGTTATACCGGTTAAGCCAGCTATTTGCAGAGAAACCTGCTGGGAGTAATATCAACTGCGCAGAAGCCCAAAGTGCTGTCTCATCGGTTGTATCATTGGTTTTTAACGAAACCAACGCCATAATTCTAAAACACTTGTGTATTTGTCCCGATTGCAGGGGACTGTTATATCAACGTCGGGAAATGGCTCTCAGAGGACTACGTAAAACCGACTTAGGGAAAAGCAAATTCCCGTGCGAGAAGGTCTCAGCAAGAGATTTTTTTGATTATGTCGTACCGTACGGACTTAACCTTGCAAAAGACCAGTATGCCAAATTCCGTGACTCTCTTACCTCGCATTTGCGCACCTGCTCATCATGTCTGGTCAAAATGCAGCAGTTGCACGACACGGTGCATGGAATCGCTGAACGAACTGAATCTGAAGTTGTTACAACATACTACATAGATGAATCTGCCAAAGCTAAACCACTCGTCGAATCCAACGACCTTTATGCCGGTTTTCCGATAAGGGTAGAAATGGCGAGTCGTGAAGGTAAATTAGAGGCCGAGGAAGAAACTGCGACCATCAGTTTCAGCGCTGCCCTGAGGCAGAAAGTCTCAGTAAAGAAACTAAAACCTCTGCTCAAAACTGCCATCCCGGCCGCGGCAGTTATATTGATAGGGATTACACTGCTACTGTATACGGCACCTGTAAAAGCAGTTTCTCTGCAAGGAATCTACAAAGCCATCGAAGAAGTTAAAAATGTTTATATCGCAAGCTTTGGCCCCGATAAGAAAGAGCCGTCGCAGGAACAGTGGGTGTCACGAGAATTAAATATCTATATGGATAAAACTGGGGGACAAAGTACTTTGTGGGATATTACCGATGGTGTAACAAAGATAAAGCATCCGGACACCATGGCAATCGAAACAGACCGGTTATCACCTGAGAATATTGTCAGCATCAATAGTAAAATCGCCGGCTCTCTGGGTTTAATTCCATTTTACGATATAAAGCAAATCCCTGAGGGAGCGAAATGGAATAAGGTAGGCGAGAATGACTTGGAAGCCGTTACCCAGGGTATTGAAGTATATGACCTGGTATGGACTGAAAAAATTTACGAAGGTCATTTTATATCTAAAAGGCTAAGGTTTTTCGTAGACTCGGAAACAATCCTTCCTCAGATGGTCAGCTTCTATCAAAAATTAGACACCGACGATGAATACATCTTAAAAACGGAAAAGGTGATTGAATACTTGAGCGACAGCGAAATGCGGGAAGTAATTAAAGAGGCATCTTTTTAGACGGTAACAGCTCACTCAGGCACCCATAGGGGGCTTTTGTTCTCATAGCTGCCGTCTTCCATTTTCTCAACTAATAAATCGTACGCTTTTTTACGACTGATACGGCCATCTGCAAATCCGATGTTGACCCTTTTTTGGGGGTGACGGCCAGATATGGCATCCTCTTCCTGGCCAGACCATAAATCTTTATCCTTATTAACAATTTCGAGCCCGGGGATATAAGCCGTGTCTTCTATATAGGTACTATTAAGAACAACAGGAGGGTCCTTCGTTACATTCCACCAGCTTATCATAGCGTAGCCGCTATCAACAATAAGCAAAGTTCTATCCGGTTTTGCTATCTCGCCGGTATTTAGGGGCTGCCCCTTAAATACTCCCCTGCCAGATTGTCTATCATAAGAATTTTTGCACACAGACCGGTTCACACCATAATTACCACAAAGGGCATCTTCTTTAATCCTGGAAGGAGTTATCTTCCTGGAAGGACATAGGACTACTGTTCTTTTAGTACTACGGTCGGACCTTCTGTAGAACCCTTCTATGAAATTAAACCACCACCACCCCTGCATATCAATAGCACCATTCCCAGCATAGCCCCCCGGGGGTGCAACAAGCTTGCCACTGGCATCCCTTTTATCTTGAAAACTATAAGGCAACATTCCGTTCTGGGTCTCGTACATAAGCAAAGCAAGTGTCAACTGCTTGATATTCGAGCTGCAAAGAACATTTCTAGACTGTTGCCGGACACTCCTCATGGCCGGCAATAATATGGCCATAAGAAGAGAAACTGTGGCAATAACTACGAGCAATTCGACCACTGTAAAAGAAGACCGCTTCATAACCGTGTATTCTACCTGTGTCTTTACGATAAGTCAACAGACATATTTTTCAATAAAAAAGCAGGCAGGACTCCCTCTGTTCCTGCCTGCTTTACTGTCGATTGCCTTAATCCATCAATAACCGGGGGGACCACATGCCCTCATAAAATAGGTATTCCAATCACCCGTTATTGTACAACCCCACAGGTCATCTATACAGGGACTTTCATCGTATCTAATCATTTTGGAACTCGTGCAGCTGCCGCTTACGTCAGATTTACAGCCAAGCCTAAAATGGTACTGTTGATAGACACCCCAGCACCCTCCACCAACCTCGGTGCAGCTCACCACATAGGGTGCCTGAATAGGATTGCTGCAGGAATAACCTGCAGCTCCGATTATACCGGCAAGCCGTGGACTGGCAATGTCTGAAATGTCACCTCGCAATCGAATAGGTTGTTTGGAAATCAAAAGAGCCGTACCTTCGGTCCAATCCATCCCAAAGAAATCAATATCAGTGCGGTAGTAGAATTTATTACTGGTCAGGTCTATGCTCCAGACGTAACTATCATCGATTGCTTCGAGAACAACAAAATGCTTTTTGCCGGGAATATGCAGTATTACCTCGCAGTTGTCCAGACTCTCAAGGGTTTGAATGTCGGTCTTGACAACACGGCAATAAAGTCCCATCCACTGCACGAATCGCTTCATTGAATAAAGGCTTGTCTGTCGCTTCTGCCCATCTACAAGTTGAGCAAGCTGTCGGTCGGTAACATCTTTACCTAACTGCGAAAGGGCGTATTTTAATGCTGCTGTTGCGCAGTTTTGGGTGCGCAAGCCTTCGTTCGCCGCAAATGTCAATCTCTCAGCTAATAGCCGGTCCGTATTAATCCTATTCGAGTGGCGATACATTACGGAGTTGTCAGTAACAGAAGAATAATACTCTATCAATGCACTATTCTCATAGCCGACATCAAAATTGTAACCCTCGGGAACATCGGTACTTATGCTGGTAATATTCCATATATCGCGGGACAATAATCTATTTGACCCAGCTTCATATCGTTCTATCAAAATGATTGTAGGAACCCAGTTGCCGGATACCAATTGGTAGCCAGCGCACCGTTTGGAGATAACCTCATTGCCCGAGCCATTTATTCGGCAGGATAATACGGCATAATCTTTGGCAGGGTCCATTACAATGAACATTTCTAAGCCATCCGGATTGTTAAGGGTCAGGTGTACTTGAGTCCGGCCATCGACATATTTCTCAACCGCTGAGGAATCGGCAGCGGTAAGATTTTCGCAGCTGTAATAGCCGTACCCCCATGTAATGATGCCTGCAGTCAGTGGGCCTTTGACAACATGCGGCTTGCTGCCTGTAGTGTCAACGATTGCCTGGTTGCCGGGCAGAAAGTAAGTAGCATACTTCTCACCGTCCCATACAAATATTCGCCTGGCATTCCATTCCAGGTTGAACTGGTCGGTCATAAAATTGCCTTCCAAATTCCTACTTGGTTTTACTGAGTCCTTGCGCGAGTCAACATTGATTTCCCAGTAGAATCTGTTTCCATCGAATTTCACTATAACGGTTGAACTCATTGTATATTTGTTGGACAACCTATAATGAGTGTTAAACGGTATCGCATCGAGTTTCAATTTTTGTAGTTCCTCAGTCAATTCCGGCTTGTCCGGATTGTTTTGATATTCGGCAATCTCTTCCCGGATCCGGTTTTTTATCTCAATAGGGTCGGTTATTTCCGGCGCTCTATATTCTTTATGTGTTGCATGGATTGTACCTGCAGGTATCCAGGTATCTCTCGGCTGGCTTGTTAGTTTCTCGAAGACCTGCAATATCTCCGCTCTTTCTAACGGCCTATCCGCAAAAGCCGAATAGCTGGTAAGTAACACAAGAAAAAATAATGATATAAAATGGTTCATTTTCATAATTACCTCCTTCTTTCCAATTTGTGTTGACAATAAATCACCTAATAACGGCTTAAAACAAAGCCACCTAACCTACCCCTCCATAGTTATATAGCGCTTCTAAACCAGAAAATGTTGGTAATATCCTGTTATTTTTTCCCAAACGAAATAGACCACAAAAAAATTTGCAGAGCAATATTAGATTGGAAAATCTGCGTAAATGCGAGCAAAACCCAGCCTCCGATATAGACCACAAATTAATATTAACCACAACGTGCAGGAAACTTAAAACACGCAATAGAACATGTATCTATTGCTGCTAATCAGTCCTCTCAAGCCAATAATCGGTGAACAGCATTAAATCATTTACATCAACCTTACCATCGATATCAAGGTCTGTTCCTTCGCAGCCGTTGAAATCACCACAGTTTTCTTCCTGCCAGTATGAGGCAAGTACTGCAAAGTCGGCAAAGTTAACTATCTTATCGCCATTGAAGTCACGTGTACGGACATGAGAAAAGAATAAAGATAACTCATAGTTTGGGTCTAAAGAAAACCATTCGTAAAATCCTACATCACAGTCACCTACGGCTATGGCATTGTAGTCAATAATAAACCAGTCGCCTGCATCGCCCTCTCCGGTAAAACTAAATCCATCGATTTCAAATTCCTCGTCGTGCCAGAAATATACATATGCATTATCACCTGCCGCTTCGAGAAGTGAGCCATCATAATGTCCTGTGATTTCATTGAAATCTCTGCCTGAAAGAACTCCATAATCCCTGTCCGTTCCTTTAATAGCCAAGTCGCAAGGCCAATAGTCGCCATTAACGTCTGAGCTAACAATAATAGTAAGCTGGGTTCCAACCATGATGTCTCGATATATGCGGGGGTAGTTGGGGTCAACCGGTGGAAGGGGTGTAATACCATCAGCCCGGCATACTCTTGTCGAAACCTCACCCATACACTCCGAAACCATACCAAAAATTATTACCAGTATTAGTAGACTTGTCTTTTTCATAATCAAACCTCGCTTCAAAAAATGTTTAAGTACAATTCATAACTGCCCGCTCAGTATAAAAAGAATATAATATTACATAATTCTATTGAATTTGCCATACAAATCAATAAAAAAATATTATGTCACTTAACAGGCGTCACCTGCAGCCGGATAAAGTATGATTATAATTGAATTTACAGACGAACAGCCAATTTGATACATTCACCGGCTTAACTAAAAGGTTCAGAAGTGATGTGACAGCCGAACTTCTCATTAGGGCAAGTACCTATATTTTCATCTCTTATAAAACTGGGCGGTACTGGACTTGAACCAGTGACCTCCTGCGTGTCGAGCAGGCGCT
>CAZZHL010000058.1:0-10276 GCA_964653945.1 uncultured Pirellulales bacterium | reverse complement strand
ACCCTGAATGCAATCCTGGTGGAGATGGATGGCTTCGATACAAACGACCAGGTAATACTAATTGCGGCAACAAACCGTTCGGATATTCTCGACCACGCGTTGACCCGTCCGGGAAGATTCGATAGGCAGGTTGTTGTCCCGCTGCCGGATATAAAAGGTCGAGATGAAATTTTGAGGGTTCACGCAAAGAAAGTGAAATTAGGCCCCGACGCTGACCTGGAAAGATTAGCACGTGCTACACCTATGTTCAGCGGTGCCGACCTGGCGGCCATTATTAATGAAGCCGCCCTTATCGCAACTATGGCTAATAAAGACAGCATCGAAATGGCTGATTTAGAAGAAGCGCGGGACAAGGTTCGATGGGGAAGAGCGAGAAGGAGCAGGGTCATCGACCATAAGGAAAAAGAAATCACCGCCTATCACGAAGCTGGCCACGCGCTCGTGCAGTCACTACTCAAGGAGGCAGACCCACTGCATAAAGTAAGTATCATTCCACGCGGGCCGATGGGGGGCGCAACGTTTGCTCTGCCGGAAAAAGACAGAACAATATTCACAAAAAGATATTGTATGTCGCTTTTGCAGGTCTGTTTCGGAGGCCGAATCGCTGAAGAAACATTCTGTGATGATGTATCCAGCGGCGCACAGTCGGACATTCAGCAGGCTACAAATATTGCAAAACAGATGATTTTGACGTGGGGCATGAGTAGTGAGCTCGGTCCGGTCAGTTATGGGCCGGATTTCTCTGTTAAAGAGCCATTTTTCATGCCGAGTGAAAAAGAGTATTCGGAAAAAACAGCCGAAGCAATCGATAGTGAAGTAAAAAAGATTACCAGTGAGGCCTATGCAAAAGCAAAACAGTTAATACAGGCAAATAAAGATAAGCTTGAGCAAATAGCAAAGGCCCTGCTTAAATACGAGACTCTTGACGCCGCTGATGTGAAACTGATTATCGAGGGCGGCCAGTTGGATAAACCCACAGTTGTCGACCTTTTAGCTGCTGAACAAGCTAAGAGCGAAAAGAAAACAGAAACAGAAAATAAAAAATAAATGTTACTTCTCTTTGCCCTTTCATCTTCTTTCTTTAACCTTTTTTGAGGTGTCTATGCGGAAAAGAGCTGGTGCAATTTTGTGGATAATTTATATTTTTGTCGCCGCTTGCTCTGCATGGGGACAAAACGCAGTTGAACTGGCAAAATACGGGCAAGAGTTTTCATCCGCACATCTTGAGCCTGCCCGCATGAACTCAAAGCCGGGTATAGCGGTCATTTTCGAAGGGACTGATGACCTGCACTACTACGCCAGGCCGCAGACCGCCCCTGCCGAAGGTCTCGAGCTGAAGGTCGAAGCAAAATGCGATATTTTAAGTTTCGCTGAACCTGTCTTTCCAAAGTGGAAGTTTTTTCAGGAGCCCACAGGAAAGAAAGTTGAGGTTCACTCCGGCAACTTTACTGTATTTGTCCCATTTTCTAATGAATTAGTGGTGGGAACTACCGAAACAAAAAAAGGCGATGTCGAAGTCAAAATTACCGGCATTGCCTGCACAAGCAACGTTTGTCTGGCACCATTTGAGAAAACACTGCAAACGACGATTGACTTTGGCCTTGCGAATTCCTGGCAGAATTTAAATGGTTCTAAGTCGGCTGCTGAGAATAAAGAAGTCAAAACGCCTGCTTATTCGGTCCCATTTGCTCTGTTGTTGGCATTTTTGGCGGGGCTTTCTTTAAATATTATGCCTTGTATCTGGCCGGTGCTGCCTATTATCGTGATGCGAATTGTTGAACAGGCAGCACAAAGTAAGGCCAAGGCAGCTTCGTTTGGGCTGGCATTTTGTCTTGGAATTTTGCTGTTTTTCGCCTGCCTTGCCGGGGCAAACATCGTTTTGCAGGTTTTTTATGGAACGGTGTTGCAGTGGGGTGACCAATTCCGAAGTCCTGCTTTTCTTGCTGCGATGGTGCTTTTACTGGTAGTGTTGGCGCTATATATGTTCGGCCTTTTTACAATTACCGTACCGTCATCGATAGCTGCTAAATCCGGCTCCGGCAAAGGTTACACCGGAGCTATTGCAATGGGCTTCCTGGCAGCGATTTTAAGTACGCCCTGCAGCTTCGCGATTTTAGCAGCTGCCTTTGCCTGGGCGCAAGCTCAGCCTTTGCAACTCGCCACTATTGCAATAATGGTTATAGGTATCGGGATGGCTGTACCCTATGCGATATTAACTTCAATGCCCGGCTTATTGAAACGGCTGCCAAAGGCAGGAAGATGGATGGAGCTGTTCCAACAGGCCGTTGGCTTTATTCTGCTAATCATCGCTGTAAAGCTTATCGCAGCCCTGCCGCAGGTCCAGAGAATAAATGTATTATATTTTGCAGTCGTGCTTGCTTTTTCCATCTGGATGTGGAGCACCTGGGTCAGTTATAACACCAGGGCATTTCGCAAGTGGATGGTCAGGGTTATCGCTGTGGCTTTGGCCGTCGCAGCGGGATGGGTATTTCTGGCTGGACCTAAAATTGAGCTTATTGATTGGCAGGATTACAATGCTGATTTAATTGATGAGGCAATAGCTCAGAACCGACCTGTTTTAATAAAGTTTACTGCTGATTGGTGCTTGAGCTGCCGAACCGTAGAGAAATTCGTTTACTCTCGCAAGGATATTTCACAGCTAATCGAGCAAAAAAACGTTTTAGCAATTAAAGGCGACACTACAGAAAGGAATTTTCCCGCAACACTTGCTTTGAAAAATATATATAATGAATATGGTGTGCCCGTCAGTATGCTGCTTGTGCCGGGTAAGAAAGAACCGCTTAGATGGCGCGGAATTTTGTTCGCAGATGAACTAAAAGAATCATTGCAACAAATTACTTCGGATAAAGAGGATGGCAAAAAAACTGAAGATTAAGATAAACAAAACAGAGGCGGCCGAACGGGTAAAAAAAATCTGGCCGATTTTGAAAAAGACATATCCAGATGCTAAAATCGCCCTCAAATTTACAAATCCGCTCGAGCTTCTGATTTCGACGATTCTCTCTGCCCAGTGCACCGATGTCCGGGTAAATATGGTAACAAAGGACTTATTCAAAAAGTACAAATCTGTTGATGACTGGGCAAAAGCCGATATAAAACAGATTGAGTCGGATATAAAAAGCACCGGCTTCTATCATAATAAAGCAATCAACATCAAAAACACCTGTACCACAATAAAAAATCAATATGACGGCAAGGTCCCCGGTACAATGGAAGAGCTGGTCAAGCTCCCGGGCGTAGGCAGAAAAACCGCAAATGTCGTATTAGGCAACGCCTTTGGCATTGCCGGGATTGTTTGTGATACACACGTTATCCGTCTTTCTCGACGGCTCGGCCTTTCTGAAAACAGGGACCCCGTTAAGCTCGAATTCGATTTAGCCGAAATAGTCCCTAAGAAAAACTGGACATTATTCAGTGATTTGCTTATTTTTCATGGCCGAAATATCTGCAAGGCCCGTAAACCGGATTGCTATAACTGTCCGATTTCAAAATATTGTCCTTCTGCAAATAACCCGGATTTATGGTAAAATTTATAAATCGTTAATTAAGGAGAGTTTTTTCTATGTTGGATGTTTCTGAGAAACCCGTAAAAGACCTCTGGCGGATATTCAGGGTAATGGCCGAATTCGTCGAGGGGTTCGATGAGCTTGCTTCCGTTGGCCCTGCCGTATCGTTTTTCGGCTCAGCCAGAATAAAGCCGAACAATAAGTATTACAAACTTGCTGAAAAAACCGCTTTTGAAATAGCAAAGGCAGGATTTGCGGTAATAACCGGAGGCGGCGAAGGGGTTATGGAGGCAGCAAACAAAGGCGCTGCAGATGCTGATGGTACAAGCATTGGCCTTAACATCGAGCTGCCTCTGGAGCAGGTTCCTAACGAATATCAAAACCTCTCACTGCACTTCAAATACTTCTTCTGCCGCAAGGTGATGTTCCTAAAATACGCCCACGGCTTTATCGTTTTCCCCGGCGGTTATGGAACTATGGATGAGTTTTTTGAATCACTGGTATTGATTCAGACCTTAAGGCAGGCATCTTTTCCTGTGATTCTGATGGGCAGCGAATACTGGCAGGGACTTATCGACTGGATGGATGAAAAAATGCTGAAAGAACACAAGTTTATTTCGCCCGAGGATATGGATGTCTTCACCGTTCTGGATGAACCAAAAGAAGCTGTTAAGGTTATTTTGGACTTTAAAAAGTCACAGGGACCAAGCGGAATGGAGATGCCATCCGGAATTAAGAAAATATAAACGCACCTGCCTTGCCTACCCCTGCATGCCTTAGGCAGGGGTCTGCCCTCCGCCCTCTGCCCTCTGTCGTCTGTTTTCCATCCTGCCTGCGGGGGTCATCCTGAGCGCAGCGAAGGATCTGGCAATCGCATTCACGCATTTACTCATTTCCTAATAAATTACCCCGCCCGATTCATAGTATTGCGAAAGAACCTTCCGAGCCTCTTCACGAAGAACATCCTGTATAACGGCGATACCCCGGCTTTCAAGAGATGATACCCAATCTTTTGGTTTCGCTCCTTCATCGAATCCTATACTACGTGCATCTTCATCGCGCGCACCACATATAACACTTCGAATACCCGACCAGGCAATGGCGCCCAGACACATAGCGCACGGCTCAGTGCTCGTTACAAGCTCGTAAGAAGTTCCTTCGCTGCCTAAGTCGTAACAACCAAGCACCTGTTGTGCCATACTTATAGCCATAATTTCCGCATGTGCGACCGAGCAATTCGCAGCAATTACAATATTAACGCCGGCTGCAATCAATTTGCCGCTTTCGGTCTCGAACACAGCCGCCCCGAACGGGCCGCCTGTTTTACGCTCGATATTCAATCGCGATAGCGTAATAACAAAACGCATCCGTTCTTCAATACTCGCCTGCCGCTTGCCCACCATCTGTGTGGCGGGTACGTCTGGCGGGCTCTCCAAATCGTCAAACTCGTCCGCCGTCCGTCTCGCTAAATCGCGCTCGGCCCCCGCAATGAATTCCCCCATCCATTTCGGCAAATTTAAAATCAACTCTGAATAATATATTCCACTCATATACCTATCCTAAAGAGTAAATCGATAATCGGCAATCGAAAACCCGTGGTGAGCTTGTCAAATCAAGTTGAAGAATCTATATTTTAACCACGGATTTACGCGGATTATTTGGAAGTACTGTTTTTTGCTTTACTATACGGCTTTTATTAGCGATAATGCCCTCTTATGAAGAAATCCCTTTCACATCTGCCGAAACACAAACAGGCCGAATTAGAGCTGATAAAGGATATTATCCTCGAAAAAATCCCGGATGTGCGAATGGTCGTCCTTTTCGGCTCATACGCCCGCGGCAACTGGGTCGAGGATATACACACCGAAGGCCATACCACTCACGTATATGAATCAGACTTCGATATCCTCATCGCCACCAAATCAAAAAAGTCAGCCGGGGATTGCGACCTCCACGACCGCGTAGAAAAAGCTATTGATGCAACAAATAAGGTCAAAACGCCTCACAGCATAATCTACCATACATTCAGCTACGTCCGGCATATGGTCACCGAAGGCCAATACTTCTTCACCGATATTAAAAAAGAAGGAATCCACCTCTACCACACATCCAAGCACAGCTTGGGCAAGGCGAAAGTACTAAAGCCAGAAGAACGAAAACAACTCGCCGAAGAAGATTTCAAACAGTGGTTCAAAAACGCAAAAGGGTTTTATAAACACTTTGAGTATGCGTTAAATGACCGTGATTACAAAAAGGCAGCATTTATGCTTCATCAAGCCGTTGAGAGTTTTTATAGTGCTGTTACATTGGTCTTTATCAATTATCGTTTCAGGACACATGATATTGAGTTGTTAGGCATAAAAGCCGTAAGTTACGACACTGAATTTGCAAAGGCCTTCCCTCGTGATACAGCCGAGCAGCGCAAGGCCTTTACATTATTAAAAAAGGCCTACGTCGACGCTCGCTACAAGAAGGACTACAAAATCACAAAGAAACAACTTGAATACCTGTCGGAACGGGTGAAGGTATTACAGAAATTGACCAAAAAGATTTGCAAGGAGCGAAAATAAAAAGCTTTATTTGAGCGGAGTCTCGCCATAGATTAATCGAAGGCGGGTAAAGAGAAAATAAAGAGCTTTGTTTAAATTTGCCACAAAGCACACGGGGAACACAGAGGGAATCAAAATAACTTATTGCTTTATAAGCTCAATTTTGGTATAATCCAGTCAGATACTTTGAGGAAAACAGCGGCGAGAAGAATTTGAAAAAGTATTATATAGCTACAAGTCACAAATCATTCTGTTATTGTATATTGCCCTTTTCTGTCTGTGTCTTAAAATTCGATAATTTGGCCATAATATCATTGATATGCGAAAACCAATCCATTTTAGGTATATTTGGGTCTTTGAACGATTGATACCAATCGTTCAAACATCGTTGGCCTTCATCAACGATACTGTCAATCTTATTCATCTGTTCTTGCGAAAGTAAACCAAGCTCTACGCGTGGAGTAAGTTCCTCGACAACTTCCGTGAAGGTTTTTCCAGAAGCCAAAAATTGCCAATCTGAGTTCCGAAGCGTCATCAGTTCTTCTTTCATGAGTTTCGATATGGTGCTCATTCTGTCGGCCGTTTGTCCTTTATCCTCAAGGTTCGTAATTTGTTGTGATTTCTGCGAGGTCTTATCTTTAGCCTCGCGCAGTTGAATTTTGAGCTTCTCGATATACTCCTCAAGACTCGTACGAGTAGATTCAAAATACTCGCGGAGCTTGTTTGGCGTGAGATCCTTGAGATTTTCAATTTGTTGCTTAAGTGCGTCAATCTGCGCATCCTTGGCACGGATAGTTTCGTCTTTCGCAGCGGCATACTCTTTACTCCAGCGGAGTTTTGCAAGCCACGCGAGTATAGCCGCAAGAATGCTCAATAATGTGATCACTCCGCTGATGGTAATTTCTGCAAACAGTTTCATTCTCCAGATTCCTTCATAAAACAATTGTTATAGAGCTCTGAATGACACCATAAGGCCTGTCGTGATGCGTCATCTCCTTTCTATCATTATTATTATCCTCCCAATTCACACCAAAGACAAGCCAAATTCGTCGCTTCTGCTTTTGAAAGCCCCCGTCCGGCTACGGCTGCGGCCTTCGCCGAGACAAGCGGCGATTGAGCGGGATTAAATCGACTTGAAAAGTCCCAAAGTGCGTTTTTGAGCTAATAATGAGTTTTTGGGCATTTGCAAAGCCAAAATGTAAACTTGCAAAACCATTTTGTAAGTTTACAAATCCATTTTGTAAGTCTGTAAATCCATTTTGTAATGCTGCAAAACCAAAATGTAAGCTTACAAATCCAAATTGTAAGTTTGTAAAACCGTTTTGTAATGTTACAAAACCAATTTGTAATGCTGCAAAATCACTTTGTAAGTTTGAAAAACCATAATGTAAATTTACAATTCCACGATGTAAATTTGATTTATCGTTCCGCAGCGTGCCCAACGGCAAAGTAAGCAAACTCTTGCTAAATCCGCGGTTAAAATTCGTCCGAAAAGCCCAAAAATGTGTTTTTGGCCCAGAAATGAGGTTTTGGGTGTTTGCTAAGCCATAAAGTCAATTTACTTTGTCATTTATCAGCTTGCGCAGCCACAAAGTCAGTTTACTTTGCCGTTTATCAGCGTGCGCAGCCATTAAGTCAATTTACTTTGTCGTTAAGTAAATTCGCTTTTCCGCTAAGTCGGTTTACTTTGCCCCTCCGCAGCGTGCGCAGCCACAAAGTAAGCCCACTTTGCCACCAAGTCGGTGTCAATTGATGCCATAGGTATCCGCGGCGCTTGTCTTCCGGGTCACGGGCCAATTTCCTTCATTGCTTTTTCTAAATGCCCCAGCAGATATTTCTTTTCCGGGCCGCCGAGATGTTCCCACGGCAGAATTTCGTCAGTACCAAATTGTCTCTGCGCAAGCTCATTAAGGTCTAATCCAAATTTCTCAAATGCCTCTCGCCAAATTGCAGGCTCAAAACACTCATCCCACAAATCGAATCTTGCTCCGCTTTTATATGCCTGCTCAATAACATTGCCTAAACGCCTGTCGCCCCGCCCGAACGCCGATTCCAATATGCTGCGGTTTATATCGTGGAACTTAAAATGCAAAAAATTAGCTCTTAGTCTTCTTTTCTCATCGAGTATCAACCGCCTCGCATTCTCAAAATACGCCTTTGGTCTTTGCCCGAGCCAGCCGAAAGGCGTATGCGCCTTCGGCACGAACCAGCTAATGGTAATATTAATCTCGCCGGTTTTGCCATCGACCCTTCGACCTTGCTCAGGGCAGGCTTCTTTTCTCAACTTTGCTAATTTGTATGAAAGCTCTACAATTTTCTTTACATCTTCTTCAGTTTCACCGGGAAGCCCTACCATAAAATATAATTTCAACTTCTGCCAGCCGGCCTTGTACGCCGCCTCTACCGCTGCGAACAAATCTTCATCCTTCAACGGCTTATTGATAATCTCTCGCAATTTCTCGCTGGCTGCTTCCACAGCTATGGTCAATCCGCTTTTCCTTACCGATGTCAGTAATGTAGGAAGTAACCTTAGCTGCTGGTCAACGCGCAAACTCGGAAGTGAAAGACCAACGTATTTGTCCTTAAAGTATTCGTGTAATCTTGTAACTAACTCTTCCAATTTTGGGTAATCAGCGCTCGATAAGCTCAATAAGCTGACCGTATCGAATCCGGTTGCCTGATAACAGGCCTTTGCAGCATCGATAATCCTTTCAACGCTGCGGTAGCGAACAGGCCTTCTGCAGAAACTGGCCTGGCAAAACCTGCATCGGCCGGGGCAGCCCCGCATAATCTCAACGCTCACTCGTTCATGAATCGCCTCAGCAAATGGTACAATTGGTTTAAGTGGTATCGGAGCATTATCAAAATCTTCAACAACTGCATTTCGCAACTTGCCGCCGGCATAAAAAGCCGGAACATAAGCCCAGTCAAATGTCTCGGCAATCTTCTGCAGAATCTCTTTTTTTGCCCCCCCTGCTTTTTTCATATCCTTAATCAGTTGTATCAGCTCAACTACAGCTTCTTCGCACTCGCCCAATGCAAAAACGTCAATAAACTCAGCCATCGGCTCACAGCAGTTTGCCACCCCACCACCCGCAATAACTATTGGCTGGCTTTCATCTCTTTCGGAGCTCCTGATATCGATACCGCCGAGCTCGAGCATACTGAGCACATTGGTATAACAAAGCTCATTCGTTAAGCTAAACCCGACAATATCAAAACTTGCCAGCGCCGCCCTGGACTCCAGACTAAACAGTGGGATTTCTTTTTCTCGTAGTATTTTTTCAGCATCAATCCACGGAGCAAAAACACGCTCCGCTGCTACATCTTCGATTTTATTGAGGATATCGTAGATAATCGCCAGGCCCATATAGCTCATTGCAACCTCGTAAACATCCGGAAAACACAACGCTACAGTCAGTTCGCATTTACTAAGGTCTTTTCTGATTTGATTAATCTCTCCGCCGATGTATCTGCCGGGCCTGCGAACAAACGGCAGAAACTCCCGCTCAACCCTGTCAGCCAATATTGTCATCTTTCTCTCATTCATACACAAATTATAAATTGATTATCGATTATTTTCTATTTATTATTGTATTGCTTTTCGAAAGGTTTTGATATGAGCAAAAAAACTCGCTCGGTCCTGATTATAATCCTATGCGTTTTCTTGGTTGCGGCTTTGTATTTCTCTGTCAGGTCTAAACAGCAAATCGAGCTTGATAGTGGTCATCGGCCGGTTATGGGAACTTTTGCTCGTGCCGTTGTCATTGCGAAAGACCCAAAAACTGCTAAAGAATCTATCAAAGCTGCATTTGTCGAAATCATAAAAGTTGACAAGCTGATGAGCGATTACAAGGATGATTCGGATATTAGTCGTATAAATAAACTTGCTTTTAACGAGCCGGTTAAGGTCACTCAACCCACTTTCGAGGTCCTGGAAAAAAGTATCGAATTCAGCAAACTTTCTGATGGTGCCTTCGATATTACAGTTGGCCCTTTGGTGGACCTCTGGCGACGAGCTGCCGAAACCAATGCCGTCCCTACTGAAGACGAGCTTTCTATAGCTCGCTCAAAGGTCGGCTGCGAAAAACTTATCCTTGACTCCATTGATAAGACCGTAAGATTCAAAGCTGAAGGTATGAGAATCGATTTAGGCGGAATAGCAAAGGGCTACGCAATAGATAAGGCAATAGAAGCCAT
>CAZZHL010000057.1:0-10358 GCA_964653945.1 uncultured Pirellulales bacterium | reverse complement strand
GACCAGGACCCGTTAGGCAAACAGGGCTATCAGTTTATGATTCAGCCGGGTAAAGAAATCTGGGTCAAAGAATTATCAAATAAAAACTGGGCGGTGTGCTTTTTCAACAGCAGCGATAAACCTATGAAAATCAGGTTAAACTGGTCGCACCTCTGGTTTGTAAAAGGCACCCATAAGGTTCGCGATTTGTGGAAGAAAGAGGACATTGGCACAACCGAAAAGAATATCGATTTTGAAATTGGTTCCCATGATGTGGTCCTGTTTAAGTTAAGTCCGGCTGGATAAAAACAGAAGACAGAAGTCAGAAGTCAGAAGAAATTCTCCCTGAATAATTGTTAAATTCACAGGGCAATGTTAAAAAAGGTCGGACGCAGGGAAAAATCTATTTAGTCCGAAAAAAAGCCAATATAACCATAACCACTTCTGCCTGCGTGAATTAACGTCTCTATATAACAGTCCTATAAAAAAATCCTGAAAAAAATCTCAAAAAGTAGGATTTATTTGTTGACTAAGTGGAAGAAAGTGGTAAAATATCCCAAATAAGATACTTTGAGTGGGAAGAAAACCATGCTTTTATTAACAGGCGAATACGAGCACGTTGTCGATAACAAAGGCAGAGTCCTCATCTCCAACAAGCTGAGAAATCAAATCGATGCCGAGGAGCACGGCAGCAACTTCTACCTCGTATTCGGTGCAAACGGGATACTTTGCCTGTACCCGGAGAAATACTTCGAGCAGATTGCCCTTGCGATGGCACCGGGCGCTGTAGCTCCTGATGAGGCGGTTGCATTCGAGCGAATCAGCTTTGCTCTGGCCAGCAAGCTGGAGCTGGATGGGCAAGGCCGGCTGCTGCTGAATGAAAAGCTGCGTAAAAGAGCGGGATTGAAAGACAAAATAACCCTTGTCGGGGTCAGAGACCATATCGAATTGTGGAACAGCGAGAACTGGGAACAGTATCTCGCAGACAATATGGCTCAATATCAGAAACAAGTGTCGCAGGCAAGGCAAATAGTCCTGCAAAAACAAAATGATGAACTATGATTTTCAATACGGTGGCAAAATGATTGAAGGGGATTGGAATCATTGTCAGGTTGTAGAGAAAAGTCTCTGTGGCGAAAGAGAAGCTGACGAACAAACGTTTGCCTCGCTGGCGGTTCTTTCTGAACGGCTGGAGCGTTTGAAAGAACTTGACAGCGCCTTTTCCGAGGTCGAGTTTTCGTCCGCTGTTAAGCAGCTTAAAGAGCAGCAAAATGCGGTAGCTGTGGGCTGAGTATTTTGAGCTTGCTTCGCTCCTTCGACCTTACTCAGGACAGGTGCGACCGCAATGACAACTGCCCAAATCACGTGAGACCAAGCAGTAGTGCATTATAATTATTGAGTTAAATCGCGATACGATAGAGGTGAATGGTCCGATAGTAGAGCACATTCCGGTTCTCGCAGGAACGTTATCCGAGCAGATAACTTTACCGCCGGATGGCGTGATGGTCGACGCCACCATAGGACAAGGAGGTCATAGTTATCTGTTCGGCAAAACCCTGGGCCCTGAGGGAGTGTTAATCGGCTTGGATGCTGACAAGGAAGCAATCCGAAGGGCCCAATTTAAATTAAAAGACCTTGCATGCAAGGTTATTTTGATACATTGCAATTTTTCCCACATCGCAGAGCAAGTCCACAAAGAAGGCATAGAAAAGGTTGATTTTATATTGGCAGATTTGGGCGTCAGCTCGGTGCAACTATCCGATGTCGAGATGGGTCTTAGCTTTCTTGAGGATGCGCCGCTGGATATGAGAATTGACAAAAGATTAAAGACCACTGCTGCCGATATAATTAATAACACAGATGAAAAAACCTTAGCTGATTTGATTTATAAGTTCGGACAAGACAGAGGCTCACGACGAATTGCACGTTTTATAGTTCAGCGCCGCAAAAGTGAGCCGATAACAACAACCGGCCAACTGGCAAAAATAGTATGCAGGGCACTGGCACGGCCGGGACGAAAACGAAGAACGAGAATACATCCTGCAACGAGAACTTTTCAGGCGCTTAGAATCGCAGTCAATAACGAACTGGAAAATCTGGAGAAACTGCTTGTTTCGGCGCCTGACACACTAAAAAGAAACGGTTACATAGCAGTGGTCAGCTTTCATAGTTTAGAAGATGGGTTAGTTAAAAATAATTTCAAACAAAATAAACAGGGGGGAATTTACAGGATTGTCACGAAAAAACCGATTGTGCCGAGACGAGATGAAATTGCCGAGAACCGGCGCGCAAGAAGCGCAAAATTGAGGATTGCACAAAGAATATAGTGAATTAGTGAATTAAAGGTCGAGCCACCGCAGAGGGCAATGAGAAAGGGGATTGCCGCCCCTGCTTTCGCAGGGGTGACATCCCGAAGAAACCAGCGAACTCGGTGAGAAAAAAAGAAAGGGAGTTTCGCAATGACTCGCGATGCCAAAGTCGGATTGCTGTTAGGCCTGTTTTTTATATTTATCATAGCATTTCTAATTAATGGCCTGCCGAACCTCCGCCATAATGAAAATAATAATGAGCTAACGAGGAAAATGGTCAAATTCCAGAATGACCCACCGGCTCTCGGCGCCAAGGAACGCAAGGTTAAAGAAGTTGTCTACAGAAGCGAACCAGTCAGGCGGATGAAGCCGGTAAGACAGCAACATCCTGCTAACATCGCAAAGGATACAAACACCCGCTTTGAAATGCCGCTGCCTGACAGCGCTTCGGATATAAAATATGCTTCAACGGAAAAAGCTGATGAGATTAAACAAGCTGCTATAGCGACAATAACTGCCAAGAAACAAAGCTCTGCCAAACGAAGCCGGCCAAAAACATATGTTGTTACCGAAGGTGATAACCTGGCTGTTATTGCCAAGAAGCTCTATGGCGATGAGGAAGGTAACAAATTAAAAAACATCACAAGGATATTTGAGGCCAATCGTAAATCGCTGAAAACGCCCGGCGAAATCTATGTCGGACAAAAACTCGTCATACCACCTCTGGCATCGATACAAAATAAAGACGACACCAACGGATTCTTCCCAGAAAGAATATTTGAGAAGGTTAAAACTATCGGCCGAAGGCAACCTTCCACTGAAAAGGTCGAAACGAAGCAAAGCAAAGCGTACGTAGTACGGGAAGGTGATAGCTTGTGGAAGATTGCTGCTGAGCAACTCGGTAACGGCGACCTCTATCCTGAAATAAGTGAACTAAACGCTGATATTTTAGATGATGAGGATGCCCTTTTCGCTGGGATGAGATTGAGACTGCCGGGACGATAAGAAAACAGAAAAAAAATTCTGCCACAAAGACACCAAGACGCTAAGAGAAAATTGGTTAAATGGTAACTGATTAAATAGTAATTAACGACCAATTACCGGTTACCAAAGTACAGGATTCGGGTTTTGATATCTGTCTGACGACAGCCAAGATTAGAGTTTATTCACTATGAGGTCGCAATTTCGCTTTTTCTTTGTTGTCTTTTATGTCGTTGCTATTTTGATTTTTACCGTTTATCTGCATAGCGTCAACGACCGCATTTTCTATAAGCTCAGTGCACAGAATATGGAGCAAAGCCGATTGAAACAACAGCTTTGGCAAAAACAGCTTCAACTGGAAGGCATAATAAATCCAGCTGCCCTTTCGCAGCGTTTAAATACAACCCCCCAATAAATTGGGGGCTATTGCGTCGCCCCTTCGACTGCGCTCAGGGCAGGCTTACCGGCGACGGCTAAATAAATTGCGTTTTATACCTTTAATAACAAAACACAATTAAGAAATTACAGATAAGATGTACGACAGAAGCATTCGACTTACTATTTCTTTTTTGCTGATTTTAATTGTGGTGTTTGCTGCATTGCTGGGACGGTGCTTTTGTCTGCAATATTGCCGAGGCAGTCACTACAATTCATTGTGCATCAACCAACAGCAAGGACGAGTGCCACAGCAGCCACAGCGAGGAGTGATTCTCGATTGCAGAGGCAGGGTGCTCGCTGCGAGTAATAAAATCCAAACCATTTTCGCCGAGCCGCGAGCCATAAAAGACCCAAAGGATACATCCAATAGACTCACTGCAATCATCGATATGGGAGCACATGAAATTTGTAAACTTATTGTGGAAAGCAAAAACCCGGGCTTCGCGAGAATAAAAGAAAAGGCCGACACCAAAGAATTCGATGCGGCACGGAAGATATACGGTATCGGCGTTCAAAGCAGCTGGCAAAGACATTATCCGATGGGAAATCTGGCGGCACAAGCGGTCGGCTTTACAAGCACCGACAATCGCGGTCTGGGCGGAATAGAGCTACAATACGAAAAGGAACTTAGCGGTGTCGCATCTGAAAAATTTTTCTTCGCAGATGTACGCCGTCGCCCAATTAGACCGTGGCACGGGCTTCCAGCCCGTGGAAACACGGCCAAGATGGCCGTGTTACCTTTCGGTAAAGACGGGTGCGGAATTATTTTGACCATTGACAGCACCATTCAACAATTTGCAAGAGAAGAGCTCGTCAAACAATACAAAAGCTACGAGGCGGAGTCTGCAGTGGCAATCGTGGTAGAACCAAAAAGTGGTGCGATTCTGGCTATGGTGACGCTGCCTGATTTCGAGCCCGGAAATATTCGCTCGGCTGATGTAAATAACCTTCGTAACCGGGTGATAACCGATGAGTTCGAGCCGGGCAGTATTATAAAACCGATTGCAGCGGCAATTGCACTCGATGCCAACGTCGTGAATGACCAGGAAAAGATATTCTGTGAAAATGGAAACTACCACGGCAAGGGCTTCGGTAGAATCGGTGAATATCATCATGGTTACGGCGATTTAACTCTGCGCGGGATATTAACTCATTCGAGTAATATTGGTATGGCCAAAATCGGGCAGCGGCTCGGCAAAGATAAACTCCATGAGGGAATGGCACATTTCGGCTTCGGCAAAAAAACGGGAATAGATTTGCCGGGTGAAGCTAATGGTCTGCTATGGCCGGTGCAAAAATGGACGGGTTATAGCGTAACACGAATACCCTTCGGGCAGGAAATTACTGTAACGGCGCTGCAATTAGTTCAAGCTTTCTGTATACTTGCCAACGGCGGCAGGTCGATTCGGCCATATATAGTAAGAGCGATAGTCGATAATGATGGCGAGATTGTTAAGCTCAAACAAGTACCACGGCCATCCTGGCCGTGGTATCACGGGCTGGAAGCCCGTGATACGTTGCCGGGGCAAATCGGCTATGTTATCAGACCGGAAGTCGCCAGATGGATTGTTAACGAAGCTATGGTCGGCGTTGTTAATGAAGGGACAGGTACGAGGGCAAAATTAAAGAAATGGCAGCTGTTCGGCAAGACCGGAACGGCAAACATCGCAAAAAGCAATGAAAAAGGTTATTCGCAAAGCGATTACATCGCATCCTTCGTAGCAGGTGCTCCGGTGGAGGACCCGGCTGTTATTGTCCTGGTTTCAATTCGCAAGCCAAACAAAAGTCTCGGCAAGGGCTACACCGGCGGAGCCGTAGCAGCACCGGTAGCTGCTAAAATAATTGAGAAAACGCTGACATATCTCGGAGTTCCTGAAAGGGTCAACCACTCAACACCAATGAAATTGGTTAAACGATAACTGGTAATTGGTTAAAGGATAATTACCAATCACTCTTTTCTTCTTTTTGAGAATCTGCCGGCAGGGCCTCCGGCTGTAAATAGAATCGAAAGACGAGTAACTATGGCACCGAGCAGAAAATAGCCGCAAAAGACCTGGAGCATCAACAATACCTGGCCGAGACTACTTTGCGGATTGGCTGCAATATCACCAAAACCTAATGTCGTCATAGTAACAACGGAAAAATATAAGGCGTGCAGAAAGTTGCGAAGGGCGCCGACCTGGCCATTGACCATTACACAATCCGGTATCCGCCAGTACGCAACGGCGAAAATAATCGCTAAAGCCAGAAAAACTAACAGTATCCGGATGGTACTTCGGCCATAATCACTCAGAAACCAGAACAAACGAACGGGAGATGTCAGCAATTGGCGCATCTTAAATTGGCGCATCTTACGTATCAACTTTTTCTGCGATTCACCCCTATACCAATCTTCCCAGTTCAGCCGGCGTTTATTGTATTCCAAAAGATATTTCGTACCTTCCGCTATCCGGCAGCTATCCAGACCAACTCCACGAAAATCCGTCTTACAGTCCACAGTACAATGCGAGAATAGCGTTAAACCATCAACACTACTTTCTCCAAAATCCGCTCCTTCCAGATGGGCACTTATGAGCTCCGCTCCTTCCAGATGGGCACGATTGAGGTGCGCTTCTCCCAGATAGGCAAAACTGAGCTCCGCTCTTTCCAGATGAGCACTAAGGAGGAACGCTCCTTCTAGATGCGCAGATACGAGGTTTGCTCCTTCCAGATAGACACCCCAGAGGTCTGCTCCTTGCAGCCAGATCACTTCTTGGAGATTTTGGATACGCCATTTGTTCCATTCGGTCATATCCTTTTTTTCAGAGCATTTTTGGAGCAGCTCAAGGTGCTTAGGGTCGCATCTGGGTTTTTTCTCCGCTTCGCGGGGGGCCTGGTTTATTTTTTCCTCTGATTCATCCATCGGTGGCGATTATAACTTGTCGACGATGATTTTTCAATGATTTTGTATTTGCGGGCTGGTAAGATTCTTTGGGGAAAAGAAGTGTTCTGTTACAGACAAATTGGCGAATTGTCATTCCTGCGCAAGCAGGAATCCATTTTTATCGAAGGGTCTGGATTCCGCATCAAGTGCGGAATGACAGCCCCTCAAAGTGAAGTTTTCCCGATATAACCGGCGTCGATGCAGAACTGAATTATATCACGAGCTAAAGGAGCGGCGTCGGCTGAGCCGTGCTGGCCGCCCTCAACGATAACGGCAATCGCCAAGGTTCTGTCAGCATCGTCCCTGGCAAAGCCGGCGAACCAGGCGTGGTCCGGTTTTTCCGTTGAGCCGGTCTTGCCGTAAACTGTAACGGCCTGCCGGCCAAGGTCGCTATGAACAAATTCCCTGTAAGCAGTACCGCCCTGCTCATTAACAACAGCGCTCATACCATCATAAACGACCGCTAAAGTCTCTGCTGAAATGTTAAGGCCAACGTCCTCAGATTTTCGATTTTCGATTTTCGATTCGTTGATTTGAGATTGCTTCGCTTCGCCCTTCGACAAGCTCAGGACTTCGCTCGCAATGACGGAAGGGATGAAGAGTTGAGGTGGTTTATAAACTCCGGCTCTGGCGATGGCGGCCATTGCGTTTGCCACCTGAAGAGGTGTAACCCGCAGGTTGCCCTGGCCTATGCCAAAGAATCTTCTTTCACCGCTCTCGAGCGGCGGGACGTCCTCAAAATGCAAAATTTCTCCCCCCGGTGAGGTGCTTGAGATTATTCCGGAAACTTGTCTAAAATCCCGATGTTCGTTCGGGTCGTTAGAAACAGGACACAAAAGAGAGACTTCGTGGCCGTAGCCGAATTTGAACAGCCATTGCTGCAAAACAGAAGGGTCAATCCTGTCGGCAAGGCGGGAGAAATAGATATTACAACTTCCTTTAATGGCATTGCGGGCGTAGTTCTGCCACATATCATCGTGGCCGGTCCAGGGATATTTATTAAATAGCCAGCAGCTTGGCCAGCCGGCTGGGGCTTTGCGAGCCGGGCAGGATATAACCTCATCAGCAGTGATACTGCCGGATTGGAGGCCGGCAACTAAAATCAGCGGTTTTACAACCGAGCCGGGCGGGTACTGTTTATTTATCGCGCGGTTGAGCAGCGGCTTGTCAAGGTCGTCAGCAAGATAACCATAATCAAATCTTGCACGGTTCAAATCAAAAACCGGTAATGAGACCAGAGCGAGAATATCGCCCGTTGCGACGTCGATAACAACAACTGACATAGGGGCTTTTGAATTGGGATTGGTAGCGCTATCGGCCAAGTAACTTTCTATTTTCTTCTGAAGCTCGATATCGATGGTGAGCTGCACACCTTCGCCGAACCGGGTGTCGGTCTGGCTTATCAATTTTCGGTCAATATCATAGACTTCCTCGCCGCGTCTTCCACGAAGCACGGCCTCACAAACATATTCGACTCCATCTTCCCGGCCGCAAACCTCACCTTCCAAATAGCTTGCCAATCTGTCATTTTCAAAGAGCTTCTTATCCTGTTGCTGAGTCGCCGGGCCGACCCAGCCAATCGTTTGTGCGGCGACCGAACCATAAGGATAAAATCGCTGGTTCTTTGGAAGGATTTCTATGCCTTCGGTGTCCATAAACTCCAGCTGGGCGGTGAAAATATCATCATCAGTTTTCAGCTCGAACAGAGGCCAGCTCTTATGCATCTCGGCAATATCGATTTTGGCTATCAACATAAGACGCTCATTGGCATCAGGAACGGCCTGGTCAAAATCCTTATCAGGAAAATTTCTTTTCCATGCAAGGTATCGACGCAGATTCCAAACATCGTTGTTTATTTCAGCAATTTTCGCTTCGATGTCTCTGCGCTGGAGCCCGAAGTACGTACATTTATCAATTAGCCGCTGTAAATCCTCGAACTCGTATCGCGTATCGCGTATTGCGTATTGCGTATGTTGTACATCAGCTCTTAGTCTTTTTGCCTGTTGGACGCGCTCGTCCATAATGGAGGTAAGCTCGTAATTCATACAGAGCCAGCATAGCGGAACATCGGCGGCTATTACCCTGCCATTTCTATCGAGTATTTCTCCTCTGACGGTCTTAAGCTGCTCAGATATGCCTTTTTTTAGCTCCGCAATATCAATTTGAAGTGATGAGTCGGGCAGCAACTGCATTTGAGCCAGGCGGAGCAGGCAGAGAAGTAAAAGAAGTGCACTTAAAATAACAAAGATTTTGATTCGCTTTTCGTACATAACTGCATATATGGGTAAATTAGCTGCGCTAATTTGCAGTTCATCTACTCGTTCATACAATACTTGATGTCATCAGAAACGCTTTGTCTTTATACGCATCCACCAGGCAGCAGGCAAGAACAAAAACGGCCCAACCAGAGCTGAGTATAAAGAACTCCAAAGGAGAATAGAATATATGCCTTTTACGGCCGGCTCGCCTCTAAGCAGGCTTAACAAATGTGTCAAGGTCCCAATTAAAAAGCCGGTAATAAATATAACAACCGCCTGATAAGGCATTTTTTTGATAGCAATAACACGGTTCAGGTACACCAGAGCCGTGCCAAAAAGACCAAAACTGATTATCTGGGGACCCATCGCAGGAGCAATAATATCAGCGGCAAAACCTATCGCGAAAGAACTTATTATCGCCTCAGAGCTATCACAGGAAATGGCAAAAAAAACCAAAAGGATTAATAATAAATCAGGCTTAATATCCAAATACGCTAATAAACTTGCCTGCAACAAAGTAGCAATAAGAATCAAAACAACAAACCGAAACCATCGCATCTATTATCCTCAATTGCCGGGGTTCATTACAATCACAGCCACGTCTCTTAATGTTTCTATGTCACAAACAGGCTCAACAGTTATGTCCCAAAGTAAAGGACTTACCTTATTCCTTTCACACCTGGCCACCTTTGCAATAATCATCGGAGTATCCAAAAAACCTGGTTTTTGACGGGCAAAAACCTTATCTGTTGTTTTGACCTTTTGCTTTATCATCCGGACAGTTGCTGAGTTATTGCCATTTCCCTGCATAATTCTTTCTATGTTCGATACTCCTACCTTTACCGGAATTTTTGATGCCAAATCAGTGAATAATCTGACCCGTGCGGTCCGTGACGAGATATCAGATATGGTTCCTATGATGCTGTTGTCTCCTAAAACAAACTGCCCAACAGCTAAACCGTCATCCCGGCCACGGTCGATAATAAGCTCGTTTTTCATCCCTTCGGGCTCCATTGAGACCACAGCTAAGACCAAATTTGCACCTTCCAGCGGGAGTCTTTCGCGAAGTCCTGAAAGTTTCTGTACCTTCTGGCGTTCCTGCCGTAACAATTCTTCAAGGTTGTCAATATGGTTTTCGTACTGCATTTGCCTTCGTTTGAACATCTGCTTAACCGGCTGATATGTACGTGCGGCCAGGGAGATGTTTCTTCCAATACTTAAAGGCCAGCGAAAAATGCGTGCGAAAGCAAACTGAAATTTATTTGTGAAATTCTGTGGAGCAAATAAAAAAATAAGTCCAGCCAACAAAAATATAGTGAATAACATTCGGCTTGATATTCTGACTTGCTTTTTTGCCATTATAGCGGCTCGCGGTTAACTTTCCTATCCACGATTGACAGATAGTGCGTCACTGCCGTCCGTATTCGCTGTGGTCCATCGTATCCTTCCACAGTTCGAGATTTTCGAGGT
>CAZZHL010000056.1:0-10390 GCA_964653945.1 uncultured Pirellulales bacterium | reverse complement strand
CTTTGTTAGGTGGATGCCCTTCTACAGTTTTATCATAGGAAAGAAAAACAATCCACTTCCCGTCAGGAGATGGATGAGGAAACCAATCAGCATATTTCTCATCGAAAGTAATCTGCGTTTGATTCTTACCGTCCGCATCCATTCTCCAGATTCGCATCACACCTGTCCGCTCGGAATTGAAGTAGATATATCGGCCGTCGTGAGAATATTCCGGCCCGTCATCCAGCCCTTCGGCATCGGTTAAGCGCAATTCCTGCCCCCCGGCAACAGGTATAATATAGATATCGAAGTTGCCATTTCTTTCCGCACAGTATGCCAGAGTTTTACCGTCCGACGACCAGCCGTGCCAATAGGACGGCCCCAGTTCGGTTACCTGTCGAGGCATTCCCCCTTCGCTGGGCAGTACATAGATAAGCGACTTTCCTTTATGATGATGGCTTATCGCTATTTGTTTTCCATCTGGCGAGAACCCGTGGTCATTGTTACAGTGAACTGCAAAGTCCGTATTCAGAAGTTTTGGTTCTCCGCCGTCGACATCGATTGTATATAACTTTCCCTTGCTGTTGAAAAGCAGATACTTTCCATCGCGTGACCAGTTTGGAGCTTCGAAGTGCTTGTAAGAAGAGTAAATTACCTTTCTAACGCCTGTTTCAATATTAATGATTTCTAAATTACTTTCCAGCGCTTGTTTTTCCACGCTATAAACTCCTTTTAATTTCATCTCTACATTTTCGAAAATAGCTGTTTCAGAGGTTGAATTATCATGTGAGCAGACCGCCAGCCCTGCATATAGCGGCTCGGATAAGGCCAGAGAGACAACTCCTGCAGGATGAAAGGTCTTTTTGTCTTTTGATACGTATAACGAGAAAATATCCCCGTCCCGTGTCAGTTTTAACGCAGCCGGTGCCGGTATAGGAGATTGAATTTCTGCGGTGGCCCCGCCTTTTGTTAAACGGTATTGTAGTGCTATTAAACCGCTGCCATGAACTACGGCATCGACATAAGGGCTATCCGGCTCCAGACTCTGACGTATCATCCAGCCGGCCTTGCGGTGTTCGTGTTTTCCCGCTCCTTCCCAGGAAATATCCGTGGTTAATTCCAGGTTCCCTGAGGCCCGTTTCCACACATAATGAAAAGCATCCATCTTACCCCACATATTTTCACCGCTGCCGGTAACTTGATACTTATTGGATGTTGAGTCATATCTCATCGAGCCGGCGTATTTGACCTTGCCGATATCCGATTGCCGCTCAAAAATACCGTATTGATTGCCGCCGGCACTGCACCCGGAGGAGAACAGGCAGAGGCAAGCCATTGCGATGCTGACTGATGTATATTTACTTAAGCTGCCGTTGATGATACCTGAAAATTTCTTTTTCATATCATTGTTTATGTGCTCTGTTGAAAAGCCTTACCGTCATTTCGACCGAAGCCCCCGCATTTTCCTGTCGAAAGACAGGAGCGGGGGCACAGCGGAGAAATCTATTCAAAAACAGATTTCTCGACTCGCCTACGGCTCGCTCTCCACGGGATGCCTAACGGCGGAAATGACATTCTGAATTTTTTTAGTAGAGCATTGCTTATGCTCTATCCGTATAATCATCATTTTTTGATTTGGAGTTTTGTCCTCTGCGATTTTGGAAAAATTGTTGTAGTAATTGCGTACATTCGTCAGCCAAAACACCGCTTGTAACTTCAAGGCGGTGGTTCAGCCGGCCATCCTGAACAATATTATATAAGCTTTTCACAGCACCTGTCTTTGGGTCATCACAGCCATAGACCAATCTATCCATTCTTGCCAAAACCAAAGCCCCTGCACACATAGGGCACGGCTCCAAAGTAACGTACATCGTACAGCCATTCAAATGCCAGTTTTCCAAAGCCGCAGCCGCTTGGGTTAGAGCGATTATCTCTGCGTGTGCGGTGGGGTCCTGTAGCTGCTGCCGCTGGTTGTAGGCCTTGCCGATGATTTGCTCTTTATAAACAATCACCGCCCCAATCGGCACATCGCCATTTTCCTCGGCAATCTTCGCAGCATCAATAGCTACACGCATGAATTTTTCATCAATTTTTTGATATGTATCGTTCACAAATTTGGCAGTTAGGACTTGAAACGTAAATTCTTATCATAAAAAAGTTAGCAAAACACTATTTTAATTATAAGGCGTATGATTCAAGGTAACCACATTGCGGACATCTATAGGTTGCCACTTCTAATAATTGTTTTTTTATGGACGGCAGGGCATAAGACATTAAACTTTTATGTTTTCCTTTTGACCATTTTGTAGTAGTTGTGATTAGATTTCCACATATATGGTCAAGAATGTACCCTTGTTGCATTTGTATCTTACATTTAGGGCAGAAGACCTGGCTTTCCATTTCTTCCCTTTCTAAGTATACAATCTCACTTTTCAAATAATCAATTATCAATAATCATTAATAAATTAAAAACTACCCCCAAGGGGACTCGAACCCCTTGAGAGAAACCAAGAAACTATTATAAATAAAGAACTTGCGAAAAGTCAAGGTTCTGTCTTGACACTTCGGGGCTGACTTGGTAGCCTGACAGAATGGTAAAGGTTGCAACAAGTCTATTAAATCGTATAGGGCAGGAGGTTACATCCCAATGAAAGTTTATATAGAATCATCTCTCGTTAAAATTTCAATGGCGTGCATAATTTTCCATTCAATCATACCAATTAGTAATGCCAAAGCAAACCAGCTTTGCGGGCAGAAGGACACAATTGATGTCCTGGGGGGAGAATACCGTATATGCAACAACATCTGGGGGCCCAATCCGGGCAGTCAATGCATTGATGTAGATCCAAATTCGACATACTTTACCGTAACCAGCGCTACGCACAACACGCCTGACGCCGTGCAGGCGTATCCTTTCATTTATAAGGGGTGTCACTTCGGAGGCCCTTGCACAGTTGATAGTGCTATGCCATTAAAGATAAGCGAGATTGAGACCGCTCCGTTTATCTGGAGCGTTGACCCGAACGGCGCGGCAGGGAATTGGAACATAGCTTTTGAAGCATGGTTCAGTTCAACCGGCGGCATTGTTCCCGACAAAGCCGAGCTTATGATTTGGATAAACTACAAGCGCATGAGCTGCGGTGGCGAAAGGGTTGCAAAGGCAGTTCCAGTCGGAGGATTCAATTGGGATGTTTATCATAAGTCATCACATAGAGTCTGGGAGCACTATATTGCTTACAGGATAACTACTCCCGTGGATAATGTTAATCTTGACCTGAAGGACTTCATTGATGATTCGATAGCACGGGGCTACATCGACCCTAACTGGTACCTGGACAATATGGAAGCCGGCTTTGAGCTGATGGTGGGCGGCCAGGGGATGACGAGCAAATCGTTCTCCGCATCAGTCAACAAGAAGAAAATCTCTGCTGATGACCTTATAAACATTGCTGTTTTCGCCAATCAGTGGCTCCGAAGCGACAGCGAGGGCACAAGCGGTGCTGATTATCTTGCCCAAGCCGGTTTAGTGGCCCTCTGCGATATGGAGAAATTCGTTGACTACTGGCTCAAGGAGTAGCTGAAAAATTACCAGCCTGATTGCCAACGCAATGGCTTGTAAGTCGCGCTTTTTAAGCTTAAAATCACTTCGTAACCCCTTACGGGATAAAAACGTATGCGCATCACACCAAGTCCCATTTAACCCTTGACAAAATCGATGGAGTGAAATACCCCCAAGGGGACTCGAACCCCTGTCGCCGGGATGAGAACCCGGTATCCTAGGCCGCTAGACGATGGGGGCAATATAATTTACGATTTTCTATTCCGCCAGACGGACCCGCCACATAGACGGCGGGCAAGCGGCGGACAAGTTACGATTTTCGATTTAATTTTAAGCTCTACTGCCAGGTATTAGCCACAAAGTCACTAAAACACAAAGAAATAAAAAGTAAAAAAACAAAAATTTAGTGCCTTAGTGCCTTGGTGGCAAAAATAAAGTGCTTATAACATAACAGATTTGTGTATGACTTGTCAATCGTTCGACTTGTAAAAAATAGGCGGTCTTCTATTCGAAAAGGGCTTTCAGCTTTTCTTTATCAGCGGGGTCAATCTGGCTCTGGTCCGTCCAGACTGCCAAATCCAGACTTTTTCTGCAGTGACAATCCTCATAAACAAGCTCAGCGTCACTTTGCAAAACGGCCTTTATAAGTTCCAGGCAATTATTTGTTGCTGTCTGTAGATTTGCGATTATCTCTTTGAGCAGAGTCTGTTTTTCTTTTGTAGAATCATGGGGGCGCCAGCAGTCATAATCGCTAACCAGTGCAACAAGTGCATAGCAGATTTGCGCCTCTCTTGCCAATTTTGCTTCCGGCATAGCGGTCATGCCGATAAGGTCGCCGCCCCAGAGCCGGTGCATGTGCGATTCCGCCTGCATGGAAAACTGAGGCCCTTCCATACAAATATATGTGCCCTTTGGGTGTGTCCTTATTTCCATATCTTTTGCTGCATCTATAAGTATCTTTCGCACCCGCCAGCAGGTTGGCTCAGCCATTTCGCAGTGCACCGCACCAAAACCGCTGAAGAAGGTGTTTGGCCGTTTGAACGTTTTATCGATAAACTGGTCAACGATAACCAAATCACCCGGGGCGGTTTTCTTCTGAAGCGAACCTACCGCACCGCTGCTGATTATCGTGTGGACGCCGAGTGATTTGAAGGCAAAAATATTGGCAGCAAACGGCACCTCGCTCGGTGAGAGTTTGTGTCCTTTGCCGTGCCGGTTCAAAAACGCAATCTTCTTTTTGCCGAACTTTCCGACTAAAACAGGTGCGCTTGGCTTGCCGAATGGCGTCTCGATATCGTGAGATTCCGCATCATTTATCTGCTCGACGAGCGCATCGCCCAGCCCCGTGCCGCCTATGATACCAACCAGCTCTTCGCTCATTTCTAAATAGACTCCTTTCTCGAACTGTTGGTTATCGTACTTGTTTTCTTTTCTTTTTGCAATAGTTTTCGAGTCTCGATTTGCAAGATGATAGTAACTCACCGTTTGATTTCGTATAATTACTGGTTATGAGCTTGTCCGAAGACATCAAACAAAGAGCGATTGAGCTTGGTTTTGACCTTGTTGGCGTAACGGGAGCCGGGCCTGTAGATACCGGGCAGGTTGAAATTTTAGCTGGGTGGCTGAAGTCCGGTTGTGCAGGGCAGATGAGTTATCTGCATCGGAACTTTGAAAAACGTATCAACCCAGTCAATCTGCTGGAAGATGCTCAATCGGTAATCTGCGCCGGCCTAAACTACAAACAATCTCCGCCCACCCAGTCATTGCGAGCGAGGCGCAGCCGAGCGCGGCAATCTCATCTTGACGATGCAACAACCCCATCAGGCAAGGTAGCAAGCTATGCTCAGTATGAAGATTATCACGTATTCATAAAGAAACAATTGCGAAAGCTGATTGACTTTATTACATCCGTTGCCGGCCGAGAGCACAAATTCAAAATCTGCGTTGACTCCGCACCGCTGGCTGAAAGGGCATTGGCTGCCAGAGCCGGGCTTGGTTTTATCGGGAAAAATCATATGCTCATCAATCCCACACTCGGCCCGCAGATATTCTTGGGAGAGATAATAACAACCTTGAAACTGCCAACCGATAAGTATCACGGGCTTCCAGCCCGTGATACCACGGCCAAGATGGCCGTGGTACAATGCTCGAACTGTAATAATTGTATCGTCGCCTGCCCGACCGGTGCCTTGAACCCTGACGGCCGATTCGACGCCAATAAGTGTATAAGCTATTTGACGATTGAACATAAAGGCCGAATACCTGCTGATTTAGCTAAAAAAATCGGCGACCGCCTCTTCGGCTGTGACGAATGTGTTCTTGCCTGTCCCTATCAGCAAAAAGCACCCGTATGCAAAAACACGGAGTTTAAATTTTATAGCGGCCGGACGGAACTAAACTTGCAGCGAGTTCTCGAAATGACTGAAGGTCAGTTTCAGGCCGAATTCGCTGATTCAGTTATTTTGCGTTCGGGCCTTGACCAGCTCAAAAGGAATGCCAAAATTTGTCTTGCTAATTTAAAAAAGTGAACAAAATTATGGATAAAGAATACATCAAGAAACTTGCTGAAAATCCCCAGATACGAGTTATGGGTCACGAGTGATTATGGTGCGAGGAAGGCGTCGGATTGGCAGGAGGGCAGCTCGCAACCTTTAACTTCAAAGCCCGGCTGCATCTGCTGCAGTGTGAATATATCGTCATCGTCAGTACCAATACGCCGACCTGTAAATTTGACGGAGCCGTCACCAAACAAAACGTTTTGGCCCCGACTATTGTGATTGTCGCTGTTGATGGAAAATAATCTCTTGGTCAGCCGGAGCTTAAATTCACCGGAATTATTGGCTTCTAAGCTGTCAAAGATAGGATTTGAATCTGCCATTATAGGTTCTGTTCCGAATGTGGATGGAGCATTGGGGCACCTTATTCGAACACTGTAGGTTATGTATCTTCTGTCTGGAAAATCATTGTAGTTTTGCATGTTACAGTAATCAAAGGGAGTTGCTCGGCCATGTGTTTTGCCGGGGCAGACAAAGTTGGCCGGCTCGACATATTTCCCTTTTACCAGGAGCCATGCACCGCGGGTGTTGGAGCGGTTTTCTTTGCCTTGTTCGCCCACCTTCCACCATGGTGTGCCAGCCGCCGTTGCCATCATTGGTGGTTTACCGTCGTGGTCGGAAACATAATAATCCAGGCCTTGAAAGATGTTTCCCAATTGCATCTGGCAGCGATTCTGCCAGGATTTCTGACGGGCGTAACTAAACCACGGAAGCAACACACCAGCGATAAGCAGAACCGCAGCTGCCATCGCTGCCAATTCACCGAGGTTACGCCAGAACGAAGCCTTAGCAGTAACTGTCTGCTGTTGTTCGTCGGCGAGCAATTGCTTAAGCCCAAGATGGCCAGAAGTTGCAAGATTATTAATCCGCCAAATGGTGCCCTCTACCAGCTCATCAGGGCATGGCTCACACTCTATGCTCTCAAGCGGTGTAAGGGTAGCTTTGAGACAGGAGTAAATTTTGGCGGCTTCTTCGTTTGAGGTGATAAGCGCCTTGGCTTCGGCACTTTCTTGTTCGGATGTCAAGCCAACAGCGTAATCAAATAATAATTGTTTTTGCTCGTTGTTTAGCGGTCTCATATGTCCTTGTTCCCGAATGAAGCTTTCCACTCCTTTGCAAAACGGCCAACGGCCGTGTGGAGTCTGCTTTTGACCGTTCCGATAGGTATACTTAACATCTTGGCCATTTGTTTGTAGGAAAATTTGTTAAAATATGCCAAAATTAAGATTTCCCGTAAATTTTCGGGCATATTCGCTATAATCCGTCCCACCCGCAAGCGGGTTTCGCTTTTTTCCAGTTCTTCGTAAGGCGTTACTTTGTAGGAAGTAATGGTATTTATTACCTCGTCGAAGGATAAGTCCTGCGAATCTGCTATAGTACCTATGAGCACAGCAGCTGTTCGCTGGGATTTCCGAAGGGCATCTTTTGCTTTGTTGGCAGCTATTGTGAACAGCCAGGGGCGTAAAGGCCGATTGGGGTCGAAGCTGTCCTTGCTGGTAAATAGTTGCAAAAAGGTTTCTTGAAAGACGTCTTCAACAAGTACCTGTTGGTTTAGAAACTGCCTCAAGAACACGTAAAGACCATTCTTATAACGATTTACAATTTCGCGAAATGCAGCTTCATTACCTTTTGTGAAGTCGGCCAGAAGCTCCGCATCTGTCGGATTTTTCGAGTCATTTTTCACAATTTAAGCTCTGCCGTTAGGCATGGCTCCCGTAAGTTCCGTAAGGGATGCCTGCCATAAGGCATCCCGTGGATTACGGCAGGATGGCCAAGCCCACAAGTTCATTAAGGAAAAATATCTACAGGTATCATATAGTATTATAAGCAATTTAGGTGCAAATTAACATCTTTATTATAAGAAGGCTGTTGTAACTCAGCGGATATAATAACTTTATTTCAATCTCCCCTTATATTGTGGAACGGTCTTTTAGCTTGGGTGATTTGGTGGATTGTATCGGACGTGCGAGCGTGGGAACCTTTTTAATTGCTTATTGCTTTTCTACAATTTACTATTAAGATCGGAAACTTTTTGATGAATAGATGAACAACTAAAACCACTCGTCTCGGCGGAGCCTGTCTCGGCTTGGCCGAGCCAAGACGGGCGAGCCGTAGCCGGAAAGGATTGTGTTTTCATGGTTGGGATTATTTCCAGTCCTGATACGTACGAAAAGCTGCAAATACTCAGTGCGGATGCTCAGTATGATTTGGCATGTGCGTGCGGCAGCAGTAAAGATGAGCACCGCCGGCGAAGCACCGCTGGCAAATGGATATATCCTGTAACACTTCCAAACGGCGGTAAAAGCACGCTATTTAAGACCCTGATTTCAAATGTATGCACGAATGACTGCAAATACTGTCCGCTTAGAGAGCAGATGGATATTCGACGCTGTAGTCTCAGGCCGGAGGAGACGGCGAAAGTATTTCTGGATTACTACGAACAGCGGAAAGTTTACGGGCTATTTCTAAGCTCAGGAGTCCTGGGGTCGGCTGATGCAACAATGGGTCGGCTCAACGGTGTGGCGAAAATACTGCGAAAAAAATATGGCTTTAAAGGCTATATTCATTTGAAGATTATCCCGGGGGCAAGCGCGGCGGCGATAGAAGAGGCGGTTTCATTGGCCAGCGCTGTGTCGCTTAACATTGAGACACCGGGGGAAAAAAACCTGGCGAAGCTGTCAGAAAAGAAAAATTATATCCGCGATATCATTGAGCCAATAAAGCTGATAAGCAGATTGGTCGGTCGCGGGTCAAAATACGAGGGGACAAAACAAACGACGCAGTTCATCGTGGGGGCGGCCGGGGAGTCAGATGCCCAGATTGTAAAGTATATGTACGGGCTGTACGAGCGATTGAGAATGAACAGGGTGTATTTCAGCGCTTATCAGAAAGGCCTGGGGGATGAAACTATAGCGGTTGAGCAGACAGGATTGGAAGAGCCGGCCAATATATTTATGCGGGAACATCGGCTGTACCAGGTGGATTTTCTACTTCGCAAATATGGATTTGCGGAATCGGATATTATTTTTAATGAGGATGGTAATCTTTCGTTGGCTACAGACCCTAAAGAGGCATGGGCAAAGAGGCATCCTGAGTTTTTCCCCGTGGATGTTAATCGGGCATCGAGAACGGCTCTTTTGCGGGTGCCGGGTTTTGGGTTGGTGACAGTGAAAAGGATTTTGGAGCAACGTAAAAATAATCGTATAATGCGTCTTGAAAGCATTGGCAGTCCCGTTAGGGATGCCTGCCATAAGGCATCCCGTGGATTATGGCAGGTGGGGCTTAGATTAGAAAAGGCAGGAGAATATCTGACTTTTTAGGAACATCGTTTAACACAAAATCATAGGAGATAATATTATGGCGGTTGTTATGCAAAATTGGCAGAAGTTACTCTGGGCTTCATTCGGGTTTATAATTGTAGTAGTTGTTGCTTTAATATGTCATTATGTTCTGCTTTTAATGCTTCCTCGTATAACTAAACGAACAGCGACCAGAATGGACGATTCTATAGTCAAACACTTACGTGAGCCTGCAAGATGGATAATGATATTCATAGCTATTCGGTTGTTTTTGCCGCTATTTGATATACCTGCAGGATTTCAGGAATTTTTAAGACATATCTTCAGTTTGGCCCTGATAGCTTTGGTGTCGTGGCTGCTAATCAAAAGCACTAACATTCTTGATGACTATGTCCTGGAACGTTTTGACGTTGACCGGAAAGACAATCTCAGGGCCAGGAAAATACATACTCAACTGAGTGTTGTTAAACGAATAGTAATTACAGCCGCAGTTATAATAGCTGCGGGAACGATGCTGATGACCTTTGACAGGGTTCGTCAGCTTGGAACAACAATTTTAGCATCGGCAGGGATAGTAGGCATCGTGGTTGGTCTGGCTGCTCAAAAGACAATTGGGACTTTCATAGCCGGCCTTCAGATAGCACTGGCTCAGCCGATTCGTATAGACGATGTGGTCATTGTAGAAGGCGAATGGGGTCGAATTGAGGAAATTACCTTAACTTATGTTGTGGTAAAAATCTGGGATTTACGGCGATTGGTCGTTCCGATTACTTATTTTATCGAGAAACCCTTTCAGAACTGGACACGCGTCACGGCAGATCTGTTGGGCAGTGTCTTTCTCTATGTCGATTATACGGTGCCTGTAGAGGCCGTGCGGAAGCAGCTGCAAAAAATTCTAAAGAAGTCCAAACACTGGGACGGCAAGGTATGCGTCCTGCAGGTCACAAACACAACAGACAAGACAATCGAGCTAAGGGCCCTTATGAGCGCGGTGGATG
>CAZZHL010000055.1:0-10409 GCA_964653945.1 uncultured Pirellulales bacterium | reverse complement strand
GCAGCGGCAGGCCCAGGAGAGATTTTTTATACGTTGATGACCTGGCAGATGCATGCCTTTTTCTTATAAAAAATTATAATTCCAGTGAAATTATTAATGTTGGTACAGGTGTTGAAACATCAATAAGAAAACTGGCTGAATTAGTCGGACAAACAACTGGCTTTAAAGGAAAGACAATTTACGATATAACTAAGCCGGATGGAAACCCAAGAAGATTTCTGGATTCAAGTAAAATAAAGGTACTTGGCTGGAAACCCAACATAGCACTGGACAAAGGCTTAAGGTTAACATACAATTGGTATAAGGAACTCAATAAGAGTTAGGACAGAAGAGTATAAAGTTAAACTATTTATTTTCTTTAACAAGAGCAGATAAGTGAAAATAGCGCTTGTTTGTGATTGGTTAACTGGAATGCGGGGCGGGGAACGGTGTCTGGAGGCGGTATGCGAGTTATATCCGGATGCTGATATTTTTACATTAGTGCATTTCCCAGGCTCTGTATCGAAAACAATAGAGTCACACAAAATCCACACCTCATATATCCAACGGCTACCGGGTAATATAAAAGCATTTAGACGATACCTGCCGATATTTCCGCATGCTATACAACAATTCGACTTAAGCGGATACGATTGTGTTCTGAGCTTCAGTCATTGCGTTGCAAAATCTGTTAAAGTTCCGTCGAATATACCACATATATGTTATTGCCACACCCCGATGCGTTACGCCTGGCACATGCGGAACGAATATCTAAGCAGGTTTGGCTACCTTAAAAGAAAGATAGCCGAAGTTATGCTCGGCTGTATAAGAAATTGGGACAGAAAAACATCAAATAGAGTGACGCACTTTATAGCTGCCAGCAGGAATACTCAAAAGCGAATAAAGCAGGCCTACAACAGGAATTCGGTGGTTATTTATCCTCCGGTTGAATGTAATCGATTTTCCGTTTCTGATGACGATAACGGCTACTACCTTATCGTTTCCGCGCAGGTACCTTATAAACGAATAGATATAGCAGTTGAGGCCTTCTCGTCTGGGCGACGAAGTCTGACCGATAGCTCTAACAACAAGAAACTTGTAATCGTAGGAAACGGTCCTGAGCTGCCTTACCTCAAGAGTATGGCATCGGCTAATGTCTCTTTTATAGATGATGCCGATGACAATGAAGTTGCCAGGTATATGAAAAAATGCCGAGCCCTGATATTTCCCGGCGAAGAAGACTTTGGCATTGTGCCGCTGGAAGCACAGGCCTGTGGCAAACCTGTTATAGCTTTCGGTAAAGGTGGGGCTTCAGAAACGATAATAGGATTAGACCGAAGTTTACCCGCCGAAGCTTTAGCGAAGGCGGGTCAAAATACTGAAAACAATACTACTGGAATATTCTTTTATGAACAGGACCCAAAAGCCCTATGGGAGGCAATCTTACTATTTGAGAGACTAAAAAGCCGGTTCGTTCCTCAGAAATGTCGTGATAATGCCTTAAGATTCGACCGTTCTATCTACAAGCACTCGATGCAAAACTATATTCAATCTGTCATTGCTGAAACTGCCCATATCACCAATTGAATTTAGTCTACCGTGTCTGTCTATATATAATAACTTCAGATTTCCCACTATTATCCCCAATAAACGCTTGAACTTGTAGCGTCTTTTCGTCTGTTGGCACATCTCTTCCATTTTTGACCACTTTTACTACATATCTTGCTTTTCTGGGAACAGTCTGGCCATCATATCCAATACCGCTACGGCCGGTATAAAAACTAATACGAGGGTCAGGAAAAGCTATAATATCTTCCACATCAGTATTTTTTGCAAGCCATTGTGCGGCATCCCGATAACTTTGTTTGTTTGTGCGTATGGGTGTAAGTAAATTGGGAGTACATATAGCCAGGCCCGCTGTAGCTAAAATAAAAAACCATAGCTGAGGATTTTGCTCGGTTTCCAACCGTCTTTTGGAAAATCCGGCACTTAGCCAATTTCCAAGCGTTTGCAAACCCATCGGCACATAGAAAATTGTAAAAGCCACCAACGGCAAAGTATGCCTCCCGCTTATGTAGCCGTATTTGCAGTATAGCCATATCATTAAAGGTATATTCAAAACAATAAATGCCGTTATAAAAAACTTCGCCGGTTTGCTCCATCCCTTCTCTCTAAAATACACATACATACCTATTAATAAAAACGGCACAAAAAACCACATCAGGATATCGCCAAGCCTTTCCACCAGCCTACGAAAACCTTCTAAAATATCTGATGAGCCAAAGCCGGCGGCATATACAGTATCTGAGTGAATTTGTGATTGTTGCCCATAACCTGCGCAGGATTGTGGAGCCAGAGCAAACCAACTTACCTGCTTTTTGGGAAATACCGCTCCTTTCAACCTCATATATGGTCCAGCCAAAACAAAAAAGCCAACAAGCAGCAAAGCCAGTGCAAACACTGCCTTGCGTCTGCTTATAACACGTTGTGCCCAAAAAAACTGCAACCCCAACCACAAAAAACCATATATAACCAACTGAGCACACTCAGGCCGAATAAGATACCCCAAGCCGGCAGCCAGACCCGCAAAACCAAACAGCCACCATCTCTTATCTATTGCGCCGCGTATCAACAGCAAAAAACCGGTTGACAAAAAGAAAATATGCGGCCAATCGCTGAGAGCATCACTTCCATATTCAGCCGGTTTAGGCAATAAGATAAGGATTAAGACAGCCAGAAAACTAAATCTCGGCCCTACAATTTCTTTACCAATGAAATAAAATGTTGCTACTGCAAGCAACCTGAATATCAATACCACAATTTGAGCAGAATAAATCCAGCCCCATAGTGACAGGTCATCATATGCAATCTCTGCCATTCTGTATGCTGTGAGAATCAAGAATGGATAACCTGGGGGTTGGTCCTGGCGGAGCATTGTGCTTACAGGAGATGCACGTAAACTTTTAGCATACTCTATAAAAGTTACGCCATCTTTTGCGATAATAACAGTTGTGCTAATAAGATATGCACCAACACACAATGCAATCGCCAGCAGGATTGATGTGTAAAGAATATCCCTACTTTTACCAGACCGCTCAGAATTCATTTTAATACGCGTTTTTACTTTTTATAATCTTCCAGGGTGTCTGCAGCAAAATCCACAAGTCCAAGCCAAAGGACCAATTTCTAATGTAGTATAAATCATACTGCAACCTCTTTCTTAGAGAAGTATCACCGCGGAAGCTATGTACTTGCGCCCATCCAGTCATTCCGGCTTTGAGCTTATACCTAAGCACATACTTTTTGTATTCTTGAGAGAACCGCTTTACAAAGTGAGGTCGCTCGGGCCTTGGTCCAACCAGACTCATCTCCCCCTTTACTACATTTACAAGCTGAGGCAGTTCATCAAGACTTGCACTCCGCAGCCATGCACCGATTCGTGTACGTCTGGGGTCATGGGGCTTAGCCCATTGTGGGCCATTTTCCTTCTCTGCATCAACTGTCATCGTGCGAAACTTCAGCATTTCAAACTCTTTTTGGTCCATCCCAATTCTCGTTTGTTTATAGAAAACCGGCCCCTTGGAAGTCAGCTTAATCAGCACGGCAATTATTGCCATAGGAATAGCAAATGCAAATAGCAGTATAAGCCCAGCTATGCGGTCAAAGACTTCTTTGAGTACGATGTTATAGCTGCTTAATGGCGAATCTGCCGCAGAAAATAGTAACTGTGAACCAACCGGCACTGCTCTTGCATCACTTATTGATATAAGATTGCCCCAATCCGGAATGATGCGAACCGTGATGCCTGTCGACTGCAAATGCTCCAGAGTTGAATAGACTGCCTGAGCCTCAGTCCCACTAAGAGCCAGGTAGACCTCATTTATATGTTCGGCCTTGACTAATTCAGTTAATTTTTCAACCGGGCCATATACAGGCGCCCCCAGCAGCTCAGTACCAATACGATTTGGATTATTATCCACAAAAAACCTACACTTTAGTCCGAACCAGCCAGTTTGCTCGATATCCCGAACAAGTTGCTGCCCTTTCTTTCCCGCACCTATAACCGCATAATAGCGGAGATTATACCCTTTTTTTCGCAAATTTCGCATTATGGCCATCGTAAACAGGTGGGAAAAAACCAGTCCAGCAAATAACATGGCAATGAAGATTACCAACAGTTTACGTGAATAAGGCTGGCTCCGGGTACAATAGAGAAACGCCAATATCAATAGTCCGCTAAGGATGCTGACTTTAAAAATGTCTGTAAGCTGTTTAGGCATACTATGTATGCGTTTGGTTTTATAAAGCCCTATCCACGAACAACTCAAATAGCAGAGGCATATTATTGGCAGCCCTAAAGTCAAATGTTCTTCAAAATCCGATATTCCTTTGGTAACACTAAATATCCCCGAATAAAATCGAAGGTAGTAGACAGCTATCCAAGCGCAGCCGATAATTACAATATCAGCGGCCGAACGAAACAGAGTTATAAATGTTGCATATGTTCTTAACATATAAAATAATCAGCTAACCGAATATTAGCGAAAAAAGCCAGCGTCCTTCTGATTTCTCTCAAAACCATTTATATGTAATCCAAACAATGGTTACCCAAAAAAACAAACAAAATTAAGATTCTTACTGACAGGCCCCAAGCGAATTGGTTTTCGAGTAAGCCAAACGCACCAAAGAGGATGATTGGATACATTATGCTCCCTTTTCCCAGACTTCTCAGTATTGCTTACCCATTTGTCCTTCGTCTTGTGAACTTCCGCCCTTTCGATACAAAAAATATGGCTATTTTGTAACAGCACCCCATCAACCATATTTTACAATTGATACCCTAGTACCAACAATGGAAGAATTAAGCCTGATTCCCAACAGCGGCTATTCTTCGCAAGACCTACACAAGTGATAGTTTAATCACCTTCTGAGCACATTGTTAAGTGAATTAGCAGATTTGTCAAAATAATTTTCACAGGATATGGAGTGGTCGGCAAAATTGGTCCGTGCCCAAGCCGCTCTTTTCTCAAAATTGCCATAATTCCATGGTGAATGGCAAACCTTATCTAACCCGCTGCTTAGGTCCGGGAATCGTTAGATTTTTAGCGCGACAGCCAAAACATCAAAAAACCTCCAATCATCCACAGAGATTTCTATCAAGTAAGAATAATAAAAAAATCTGAAAAAAGCGTAGTGTCCACGATTAACTTGGCTAAAACTTGTGCCGATAATTACTTATAACTTGAAAAAACTGTTTTGAATCAAAAAGGAGAATTTAAAATGGGAATTCAAAATTGGTCTGAAGAAATCATTCTTGTGGACCTGCCTCAGGAACCGGAAATAGGCGACGAACTCAAAACCATTACCGAAATGGTGCGCGACAGAGGCGACTGCGATGTGGTAATCGATTTTTCCAGGGTCGATATTATAACTTCTTCGAGTCTTTCAAAGTTACTGAAGTTGCGCAAGCTATTAGCCGATTGCAGCCACCGGCTTGTTTTCTGCAGCGTTGCTCCCGCAACAAGGGGTATCTTCACAGTAACCGGTCTCGATGGAATCTTTGAAATTGCTGATGACAAATTTGTCGCCTTAGCAAGTCTGCAAATGATTAATTAGCCGGTAAGTTGAGTTCTCCTTTTGTGACCTGTTGCAAAAATTGGCCACCTGATTAAAGAGCTTGACCCCGTTAGTCCTCGGGACTCCTTACGGAGAAAATTCGCTTTAATGGGTGGGGTTATAAAAAGAACAGAGCTGGTTATTTCCAACGGGGTTGACAGCCGGTTCTTTTTGCACGATACTATCCTGTCTTTATTGAGCCGGTTACGAAGACCATTGCAAAAACAGCGGCATTCGTAATCTGCTCACAGGGTCCTTGCGAAAGTGGGACAAAACCAAATGAAGGAAGAAGTTCTACGAGAAATCGAGCAGATAATAGGTTATAAATTTTCGAATAGCGCTCTTTTAGCCCAGGCACTAACACACTCCTCCGCTGTTGATAATCGCCTGTCAAGTAATGAACGTCTGGAGTTTCTCGGCGACGCCATTTTAGGTATAGTGATTTGTCAAATCCTATTCGAACGGTTTCCGGATTATCTTGAAGGAAACCTGACGAAAATAAAAAGTATGCTTGTTTCCCGGGAAACGTGCGCTCAGGTCGCCAGCGGTCTTGGTCTGCAGCAATTTCTAAAAATTGGTAAAGGCATGGCTTCCAGCAAAGCTCTGTCAGGCTCTCTCGCTGCTGGTTTATTGGAAGCTGTTATAGCTGCGATTTACATTGATGGTGGTCTCGCTGTTGCGAAAAATTTTATACTAAAAACATTCGACACATTTATTGAGCAAGCCAGCGCAGAACAAGCTCACGGCAATTTCAAATCCTTATTGCAGCAATATACCCAGGAGCAATTTAACACCATACCTGTTTATACACTGCTTGATGAAAAAGGGCCCGACCATAATAAATGTTTTGAGCTGGAAGTAACTATTGCAGAGCGTCATTTTCCAAGCGCCTGGGGGACAAATAAAAAAGAGGCGGAGCAAAAAGCCGCATTCAATGCCCTTGTTGAATTAGGTGTGCTTAAAAATAACTCACCGGCGGGCAATGATTAAATCCCGTTAGAAGAATTATCTCAATGGGGTAAAACACTTGTAAGCCCAACATAAGCAGATTTATCCGCCATAAGTTAGGCGGATTAAGTAATCCGGCAATCACTCTATAACTAACCAGGCCAAAGCAAATAAGACCAACGCCGCTATAGTATAGATAACAACGATTGAGCAAAATAAAATCGCTGTTTCTTTCAAAAAATTACCGGCCGTAATTTTCGGCAGTTTTGTGGCTTTATAGACAACGGCTATCGCAGCTGCTAATGGCAGCAGCCACAACATAGACTGCGGCTCTGCACCAATCTTTTCCGGCACAGTAAAGCTCGCCATCACAAAAGCTGCAATCATCGACATTTTAACATCCAGCCATTTCTGTTCTGCACAAATAAGCCAGGTAAACAGCATTGACAATGCACAAAAGGTTAAGCAAGCCAGACGTCATTGTGTACACCTGCCCAATTTCGTTTGGCCAGCCGTAAACAGGGTAAGCTCCGCCATCGGTACAATACCCAAGAGCTACCGCCACAGGCGGATTCATAAATTGTGCCACTTTCACATAGATTGCAGACGTTCCAAACAAGTCAATTACACCAATCGAGCCGATATATAAACCTATACAGAAAGTCAAAACAACCGCTGCGAATATAATTATAGCTCGTTTTTTTTCTTTGAGCATGAGATGGCCTGCACCCGGTACAAGCCAGGCCAGCAATCCAACAATCAACAAAGATAGCACCCTATTTTCTTTCGAATACCGTGGCATTAAAATGACCCCTCTGAACCCGGCAGTGTATTGGTATCTGTCGTTTCTTCATCGCTCTTAGCCCATCTAAATTTCATACGTTTTAATATGTTTTCAGGGTTGAAGTATTCTGCCGCCATGCTCTGTGTTTGGGCATGGCCCTCCCTATATAACTGCCGCGTTCTGATTTTTTCATATTTTGCCTGGTCAAGGCGTTGAACCGAAATATCTTTGATAATATAAAAGCTCATTTCCGGCTTAAACTCTATAATTAAGCCAGCGGTGTCAACACTATTATTATCCTGCGGCACAAATGAATAAAGCTTATCTACGAATTGTTTTGTAACCTCATTCATTACCGGCTGCGGCAAGGGGTCGCCAGCGTTTTGAACGGCCAATGTTCGCAATGTTGCATTCGAAACCCTCTGCAAGCCTGTAAGATTTTGTACCCGGAATACATTAGGCTCGTTTGGGTCATTTCTGACCTGTTCTCCATAGAGGTCATTAAATTTATTAATTGCGCTGTCCCAGCCGTCTTTCTCAGCCAGCTTAACAAATTCTTCAGCTTTACTTCCGGTTGTATTCATAGCGGCAAGCTCCTTCAAATCCTTGGTCACTTTCTCTCTTACTGAGTAAACATTCTCACTCTCTGGATGCTCGTTCGGGTCCAATACAAGCCCATCAGTGATGAATGTTTGGTCTATGCTTTGTGGTTCAGAAGCCGGTTCAGCTTTAATTACACGTACAAGTACCATTATCTTTCCAAACAAATCCCTTAACGGCCCGATATTTTCATGCATTTTCGGCTCCGGCATATTAAAGAGTCCAAGGTCACTGACTTTAAGCTCATCAACAGCAAATACAATCTGGAGCAAACTCACCGGAATATTCCCATAACTTCCCAGGTACAACATTCTAAGATTCCTGTCGGCCTGAAAATCCGTTGCCGCAAGCAGGCCTGTCTGCCCCGTGTATATCTTGATTTTGTACTTTTTGCCCAACTGCTCGGCGGTAGCTGTATAATCGCCCTCCTTCTTGTTTTCGTAAGAATCCACGGAGGTGAGTGTCTTAGCCTCCTGTATTATCTTCTCTGCCTGGGAATTTATCTTGTCCTGCAAAAGCCCGTCTGAAATAAAGCTTGCCACTTCTGCATAGCTTTTAGTTCGTTCTATTCGCAGCGAATTTGGGTCATTAGGGTCCGATGGGACTGATTTTTTGAATTGTTTTATGTTTATGTTCTTCTGGTAATATCGTTCCTTCTCCTGATTTGTAGGCGGCGTTACTATTTTCGAAACATCATCAAGCCGGCACGCGATATACTCAAGCTGAACTCTGTCAGGTAGTTTGTATCCGAAGCCATATGGGTTTTCCTCGGTCGGCGTCCTGGCTAAAATCTCCTTGTACTTGTCAAAATGTTCGGCTAATACGGCTTCGTTTGGCTCATAAGCAGCCTCGGCAAACACAGATGACTCAAATTCTACAAGTCCAACATTGAGGGTTTCATTCTCCCAGCTCGCCATGTGCATTACCTGTGCTCTCGTCACATTTTCATTCGAGCAAGTCATATGGGAATACTGTAATACCGCCAGCAACTTTTCGAATGTTGCCAGTATCCGATCTTCCGGAACTCCCTGTTTGTCTATCAGAGACCGGATTATTTGCGAATATGTGGCTCCTTTAAATAGCTGAGGTAGTATTTGTCCGAGCGTTCTGCCCACTTCTTCCTTCGACACCATAATTCCTGCGAGATGTGCTTCCTTTTTCAGCAGAAACCAATAATAATCAGCAGGCATAGAATGATTGTAAATATCGCTGATTTGTTTATCACTGATTGCGTACCCATTTGCTGTTATCGCTCTCTTTATGCGATCGATTAGTGCCGGCGAGGTTCTCTGCTGCGAAAACAACAGCCCGCCCAACAAAACTGCCCGTAAATCCTGGGTCCTTAATAGACCATCCGCCCCCAGAGACCGTAAAATTTCCAGTTCCTGATTGGCCGAGATTATATTGTCTCTTGTTATTTTCTTGTTATCAGCATAGTAGGCCACCGCGCCGCTCCATCCTGTTCTTACGCGAGCGAAATATCGCAGGGTTGGGCCGGCTATAAAGCCGAACATTATAACGACGACAACAATGGCCATTATCTTCTTGTTATTCTTGCGAAACCACTTCATCAAATTCATAGCTCTACTCCAAAAACCAGGTAAATGACAATTGGCTAAATCCCTGCCAGCAGCGTTAAATAATTACCGCTGCCCAATTACCAATCGCCACTCACCAATCACAAAGTATAAAAGTATATGCAAAAACCGGCACATTGCAAGAAAAATAGCCAGTAGTATCTGCTACTCTGCGAAGTGCCTACTCCGCCGACCTTGCTCCGCCCCCGTTCCTATACACGGTGGCTACGCGAAGGCTGGAAGCCCGCTACGTAGCTTGTGCCACAGGTAGCACGAGGCCACAAAGGATGAAAAATAAATTCCTTGCACTTATAACAAACACAAAACATAATAATCCAAAAAGGTATGCTTGATGCTGAATACTAAATGCCCCTTGAAATGGCAGATAGTCAATTAACCAGATTTAGGAGATTTAAAAATGGATGAGTTTCAAACCAAACAAAATAATTTGCTCGACACAACCGACTGCCTTGAGGCCGTTGGAGTGTTCAGGGGGTGGAAAAACTTTTTCTTTATAATTGTGTTACTTTGTATTATTGTGCTGCAGGTATCCTTCTGGCTTGTTGACCGTGGTTACATTGCGCCTTGTGATAAAGCCAAATGTAATAAACTTGTTGCTGAATGCAAAAAGGCAGAAGAGATTAAAAAGCAATCTGTGGCTGGACAGGCAGAAAATATTAAAGAGGCCGCAGAAAAGGTGGCTGCAGAACCAAACAAGCCGGTCGAAGAACCCCAGCAACCCTCGCCAGCTGCTTCACAAAGCGAAGAAACGCGGGGTTTTCCTTTTGGCGTAACTTCCAGGCACTTATACTGGACCATTCGTATCGTTAATGGTTTTCTTGTATTAACAGCTGTACTTTATTGCCTGTGTATGCTGTTCAGCCTGAAGGTCTCGCTGATAGGCA
>CAZZHL010000054.1:0-10419 GCA_964653945.1 uncultured Pirellulales bacterium | reverse complement strand
ATAAAGATGGCAAGCTGGCCGGCCTGATTACTATGAGGGATATTGACCGGGTTCAACAATATCCGAGAGCGGCCAGAGATAAGCGAGGCAGTCTGCGAGCTGGTGCAGCGGTCGGCGTTCATGAGTACGAGCGAATCGAAGCCCTAATAGCTGCGGATGTCGATATTATCGTAGTCGATACAGCTCACGGCCATTCACAAAACGTTATCGATACCGTCAAGAAAATCAAAGCCGACTACGACATTGACGTGATTGCAGGTAACATCGCCACTGCTGAGGCGGCGGATGATTTAGTATCAGCTGGCGCAGATGCAGTGAAGGTTGGCATCGGCCCAGGTGCAATTTGTACTACCAGAATAATTTCTGGTGTAGGAGTGCCTCAAATATCTGCGATAATGAACTGCGTTGAGGCGGCGCAGAAGCATAATGTTCCCGTTATTGCCGATGGCGGAATAAGACAATCGGGCGATATAACCAAGGCGATTGCTGCAGGGGCTTCGAGCGTAATGATAGGTTCGTTGTTTGCGGGTCTAAAGGAAAGCCCGGGTCAGCTGGTTATCTATAAAGGAAGGCAGTTCAAGGAATACAGGGGCATGGGGTCTTTAGGGGCGATGGTCAAAGGTTCAGCGGAAAGATATGGGCAAAGAAGCTCGACCGAGCAAGACAAGCTTGTACCCGAAGGCGTAGAAGGACGGGTGCCGTACCGTGGTGCGCTCGGCGGCTTTGTCTATCAGCTTGTTGGTGGACTGCGGGCCGGTATGGGCTATTGCGGGGCACGGACTATCGAAGAGCTGAAAAAGAAAGGCCGGTTTGTTTGCATAAGCCATGCATCAGCTGCCGAGTCGCATCCGCACGATATACAGATAACCAAGGAAGCACCAAACTATTCGGCGGCTGTACCTTTTGAAGATTAGCATGTGCTCTGTGTTCCGTCTTTTAGTTATAAATTATGTACCATGAGACAATAGCCATTCTTGACTTTGGAAGTCAATACTGCCAGTTGATAGCCCGGCGTGTTCGAGAACAAAATGTGTATTCACAGATTTTCCGAGCGGATACAACGGCGGAGGAATTGGCACGGTTACCGGTCAAGGGATTGATACTTTCCGGCGGACCTGCAAGTGTCTATGAAAAAAATGCTCCCAGGTGTGATGAGAAAATCTTTGAGTTGGGAGTGCCGATTCTGGGTATTTGCTACGGGATGCAGCTTGGCTGCCAGATTTTAGGCGCGAAGATTATTGCTGCTGAAAGGCACGAATATGGCAGAACGAATTTGTCAATCCTTGATAAAGGTGATTTGTTTGCGAATATGCCGGATTCGACTACCGTTTGGGCCAGTCACGGCGACCAGGTCGGTAAATCGGGCGATGACTTTGTGCAGTTAGCAACCACGGCTACCTGTCCTTTTGCAGCCGTTAGATACAAGAGAAAGAAATTCTTTGGCGTTCAGTTCCATCCTGAGGTTGCACATACGCCGAAGGGCTCAATAATCCTGCAAAACTTTCTTTATGACATTTGTGGCTGCAGCGGCGACTGGAAGATGAGCGACTTTGTCGGCGAAACTGTTGAAGCGATTCGCAATAAAGTTGGTGATGCCACAGTGATATGCGGCCTGAGCGGTGGGGTGGACTCTTCAGTTACTGCTTCTTTGCTTCACGAGGCGATAGGCAAGCAGCTTGTATGTATTTTTGTTGATAATGGTCTTTTGCGAAGAAACGAGCGAGAGGAGGTCGAGTCAACTTTTCGAGACCATTTTCATATAGACCTGCGGACTGTAGATTGGTCAAAGCAGTTTTTATCGGCCTTGGCAGACGTAACAGAGCCACAGCAAAAACGAAAAATTATTGGCTCAGAGTTTATCAAGGCCTTCAAATCCGAATCCTCGAAGATTGCCAATGCGAGGTTTCTTGCTCAGGGGACACTATATCCTGATGTTATCGAATCGGGCTGCAAAGACGGCAATCCCGCGGCGAATATAAAAATCCATCATAACGTAGGCGGCCTGCCCGCGGAGCTTGGTTTTGAGCTGATTGAGCCGTTGCGGGATTTGTTTAAGGATGAGGTACGCCTTGCCGGAGAATATCTGGGGCTGCCGGAAGATATCGTCTGGCGGCATCCCTTCCCCGGCCCCGGCCTGGCGGTAAGAATTATTGGAGAAGTTACGCAGCAGAGGCTACAGGTCCTGCGGGCTGCTGATGAAATCCTCATTGATGAGATAAAATCAGCAGGGCTGTATAGAAAAATCTCTCAGGCCCTGGCGGTGCTGGTGCCGGTCTCAACAGTTGGAGTGATGGGGGATGAGCGAAGTTACGAAAACGTTATTGCTATTAGGGCGGTGGAGACGCCTGATTTTATGACTGCTGATTTTTCGCAGGTTCCCTACGAGGTGCTTGGCGTAATATCCAGCAGAATCATAAATGAGGTTCGAGGCGTTAACCGCGTTGTCTATGATATTTCCAGCAAGCCGCCGGCAACAATCGAATGGGAGTAGTGTTTTGTCTCGCTTAAAATGGTATAATCGATGCATTATGAAGAAATTTTGGTTTGTCCTTTTGTTTTTATTAGTTACGTCCCAGGCCGTTAATGCGGATGATAAGGTCATGAATGACCCGAACGACCCAAACGAACTAAGTGAGTTTTTGAGTATTAAGTGGAATGCCGTTATTTCCATCCTGCAGAATAAGGACATTGATAAAAAAGCAAAAGAAACGCAAATTGATAAAATCGTAAGTCCGTACTTTGATTTCCCACTGATGTCTAAACTGGCTTTGGGGAGAAAACATTGGCCCAAATTGACCCCGCAACAGTGCGAGAAATTAATCCAGCTTTTTACCGAACGGCTTAAGACATCATATAGGAATAAAATCTCACTTTATAAGGACGAAAAAGTTCTTATCAAACCAAAAGAACAAAAAAATAACACTGTTTACATCCCAATGGCGCTGGCATCCAAAGCCAGAAAGGTGGAGATGCTATACAAGTTTCACAGGGTGGATAAAGGCTGGAGAATTTATGATGTGGAAATACAGGGCGTGAGTATTCTTCTGACCTACCGTTCACAATTCAACGATATCCTAAAGCACGGCACTATTCAGGACCTTTTTTCCCGTCTGGAGAAACCGCCGGATGGTTAATACCCAATTTGCAGGGTCGAACAGCTATTATGACGAAAGGCCGCTCACTGGTAACATTTTTTTTTAACCACGTGGTTCTGGGACATCCCAGGACGATTATTTTCTGCATGATGGCAGCGGTTGGCTTTCTCGGCTTTCAGGCCAGGCATTTCAGGCTGGATGCCTCCGCAGAAACACTGGTCATGGAAAATGACGAGGACCTGCGTTACTCGCGTCTGATTAGCAGCCGTTATGGACAGCACGAATTTCTGGTCCTGACATATACTCCCAAAGGTGACCTGTTCTCGCCGGAGACACTAGCCGGTTTGACCCGGCTACGAGACGATTTAAAATCCATAAAACGTGTCAAATCAGCTCTTTCCATTCTTGATATTCCTTTGCTGGAAAGTCCGCCTGTATCGCTCAAGGAGCTTACTGCCGACCTTTCCACTCTTGAGTCGCCGACTGTAGATAGGGAGCTGGCCAGGGTTGAACTTAGTGAAAGCCCTCTCTACCAAAACCTGTTGCTTAGCTCGGATTTGCGGACTACGGCTTTGCTGATTAATTTCTCAGGCGATGATATTTATCGCGATTTGCTCCAGCGCCGCAATGAGTTGCGGAGGAAAAAGGCATCAGGTTCGATAACTCCTGCAGAGCGGGCTGAATTGCACAGCGTAGTTGAGCAGTTCCGACAGCACAGAGACCATATAAGGAAGCAGCGCCATCAGGACATCACTGCGATACGGACGATAATGGACAACTATCGCCGGGACGCAGACCTATTTCTTGGGGGTGTAGGTATGATTGCAGAGGACATGATTACCTTTATTAAGAACGACTTGAAGGTGTTTGGTATCGGCGTCCTGCTTTTTATGATTCTTATGCTGTTTATTATCTTCAGGAGAATTCGCTGGATATGCCTGTCGGTGCTTTGTTGCGTGGCCTCTGCTGTCTGTATGATTGGTCTGTTGGGATGGTTTGGCTGGGAGGTGACGGTCGTATCCTCTAACTTCATCTCTTTGCAGCTTATCATCACCTTAACCATTGTGATTCACCTGATTGTGCGGTATCGGGAACTGTTAGTCCAGAGTCCTCAGGTTCCTAATCGCCAGTTGATTCTCGAAACCATCCGGTCGAAGCTAAAACCCTGTGTTTATGCGGTACTGACTACGATAGCTGGCTTTGGGTCTCTATTGTTCTGTAGCATCTTGCCGGTCATCACATTCGGCTGGATGATGATGGCGGGCTTGATAGTGTCTCTTCTCGTAACCTTTATTCTTTTTCCTTCTGTGCTGCTCCTTTTACCCAGGGAGACACCGCCGGATGTACGAGAGAGGCGTTTCAGCATAACATCCATACTGGCGAGATTCACCCAGGCACATGGTGTGCTTATCGTGGGTATCAGCGGCCTCGCCTTTGTTTGGAGCATCATTGGCATCTCGAAGTTAGAGGTGGAAAACAGCTTTATCGATTATTTCCAGAAAGATACTGAGATTCACCAGGGTATGAAAGTGATAGACCAGCGTTTAGGCGGTACTACTCCCTTCGATGTCGTCATAGATTTTGAGGAGCATAACGCCCTTTCGGCACCTGCTGAGTCTGTTGGCGTAAAAAGAGACGATGATTTTGACGAATTCGATGAATTTGACGAGGCCGCTACGCAGGCGAAGTACTGGTTTACCGCCGAAAAGATGGCCCGCATCAAGGCCGTGCACCGCTATCTTGAAAGCCTGCCGGAAACCGGCAAGGTTTTGTCGTTGGCCGGCATGTTGGGCATCGTAGAAAAGTTGAACAAAGGCAGGCCTCTGGACAGTTTTGAGCTCGCCCTGCTTCATAGTGAAACCCCGGACAAATTCAAAACTTTGCTGGTCAGGCCCTATGTTTCGGTGGAGCATAGTCAGGCCCGCTTTTGGGTCAGGGTCAGGGATTCTGAGAAGACTCTTAGGCGCAATGTGCTGCTGAAGAAGGTTGCGTCAGACTTAACCGGCGTACTGGGCCTTGACGCCAAACAAGTTCATCTTTCCGGCTTGCTTGTCCTGTACAACAATATGCTGCAAAGCCTGTTCGGTTCTCAGATACTGACATCGGGTATCACCGTGTTAGTGTTGTCGGGGATGTTTCTGGTGTTGTTCAGGTCGCCCAGGATTGCTTTGATTGCTATATTTCCGAACGTATTGCCTATCGTATTTGTCCTTGGTGTGATGGGCTGGCTGGGCATCCCTCTTGATATGATGACTATAACCATAGCGGCCATCAGCCTGGGAATTTCCGTCGATGATACTATTCACTATATCCATAGATTTAAATATGAATTTCAGAAAGACCGGAATTACCTGCAAACAATGCATCGATGCCACGGGAGTATTGGCCATGCCATGTACTACACGTCGGTAATTGTTATTATTGGCTTCTCCATCCTTGCTATGTCCAATTTTATCCCCAGTGTTTATTTTGGCCTGCTGACGGGATTGGTCATGCTTATTGCGCTTCTTGCCAATCTTACTTTGTTACCTCGATTGATGATTCTGGGCAAAGCGTTTGGAAAAGAGATTTATCCGCCGACTTGTCCGGCGTAGCGCACCTGTCCGGCGTAGCGAAAGCGAAGACGGAAGCGAAGTCGGAAGCTTTAGCAAAGGCGGACTTGATAAGCTGAAAGGAATGGGGTAAGATGGCATTAAGGAAAGAAGGAATTAGCCACGAAGATACTAATAGTGAAAAACAAATATGGTTTTACTTAGTGTCTTGGTGCCGCTCCGTCGCCATAGCTTTGGAGCGTCGGCGACTTTGTGGCAAAATCGGAATAAACTGTTGAGAAAAATTATATGAAACAACCAGTATGGATTATCGTTGTTTTGGCCATAATGACTACTGGTTGCGCGAGCAAGGAAAAAATCCCCTTCTATCGTCAGGTCATCCGCATCATTGACCCCAACAGGGCACACAAGCTTTCTGAAGATTCTGAAGATGCCCGCCTTGAATTGCTGGAAGAGGAGCTTGACGAGCAGGCGATGAGGATAGCCGACCCCCTGGAGCCCTTAAATCGGCTGACATTTCAGGTGAATGACGGGTTATACTTTTGGGTATTGAAACCTGTCACTCAGGCATACAAAGGTATAGTGCCCGGACCGGTTCGGGTCTGCGCGGGTAACTTCTTCGACAATCTCGGCGCGCCCATTCGTTTCGCGAACTGCCTGCTGCAGGGAAAAGGAGATTCTGCCGGAGTTGAGCTGCGCCGCTTTACTGTCAATACTACAGTAGGCATTCTGGGCTTTGGTGACCCGGCACAGGATAAATATGGATTGGAACCCGTAGATGAGGACCTGGGCCAGACACTGGGCGTATGGGGAGTGGGAGATGGTTTTTACCTTGTCTTGCCAATCCTGGGACCGTCAACGCTTCGCGATACTGTCGGGTTTGTTGGCGACCAGTTTGCCAATCCGATACGCTACGTGGAACCTGCTGAAGTCTCGCTAAGTTTATCTGCCGGCAAGTACACCAACAATGCCACATTTCACACTGGAGAATACGAGGGCCTCAAGTCCGATGCTCTTGACCCCTATGTGGCGGTACGCAATATTTATATTCAATACCGGGACAGTAAGATTAAAGAGTAGAGCCCTTCGTAGCTTTATGCGAAGAAGGGTAGCTCGGTATCCTGAGCGGCCTGGACGAAAACGGTAGGAGCATTTGGACATCAGCTTGGTTAAGAAATTTCAGTTTTGGATTCGGCGGTTTTGTTAGCTTATCTTTCAGTTTGGGGGTGCCTCAGCGAGATTATCAAGCCATATGTGGATATTAGCAGTAAGGGTATATGCAGAACACCATTCCACCAAAGCATTTTTGGATATGCAATAAAATTAAGGTGCATGTTATTGACGGCAGTAATCAATCCAATAAGGCTGGTAACTCTCAATGTTGTGAGATTGACTTTTGGATAATAAATCGTAAGTATTCCTGTGTATAACGGAGTCATTGTGCAAAAGGCCAAGCCTGCGCCATTTGTAAATAAATAAGACAGACTAAAATCCGGCATGCCTGTTTGCCTATTCAGTGGATACCAAAATGCGAGTAGGGCCAGAGGAGCTACCCAGTATTTCCAAAAGGCTTGCTTACGAGCTGTGAAATCATTGTGATTAACAATTGCTTCCCAGAACCAAAAGGCAGCGACAATCAGTGATACTATTATCCAATGTCCGTTTATCACAAAGCCATGTTCTTCTGTTTTTCCTATGCCCTGTCGCAAGGCAAAGAGAACATAGCTAACAGCCGCATAAGCGCTGAACAAACGACCAGCCCTTTTGGGAATTATGATTATTGATACTATCAGAAGAATGGGAATTATCTTGAATATGGGATTATATCTTGAAAGCGAAAAGAAAGGATTTGCTATTGCCTGCAGGCACACGGTTGACCATTCCTCTGGGAACTTGAAGCCTTTCGATGTGTGTGGTGGAATAACGAATTGCAGTAATATAACGATTACAAAGAACCACCATTTTCGGGTTATCCATTCCAATCTTTCCTGTAGATGGGCTTCTTCGGTCATTACTGCGTTCTCCGATAACAAATTAAATTGTAGGATGGTTTGCCACTTTAATATAATCACATTTTTACCAAAGCCAAAAATAATTTGAAAATTCACCTATTTGGTGTACACTATCCGATTGTATGAGGGGAGAAATATTTTGAATTTGTGGGAAAGATTATGGCAGAATTTAAGATAGAGCCGGCACAGAGAATAACGCGTTTGCCGCCCTATCTGTTTGGGCGGTTAAACGCCCTGAAACTCACCAAGCGTCAGCAGGGTGCGGACATTATCGATTTGGGTATGGGCAATCCATCCGATGCAGCGCCGCAAATCGTAATAGACAAGCTCTGCGAGGCTGCACGCGATCCTCGCAACCACCGCTATAGCGCATCCAAAGGTATCAAGGGCCTGCGAAAAGAAATTGCCAAAAAATACGAGCAAAAATGGAACGTGCAGCTGGATTGGGAAACGGAAGTTCTGGCCTGTATCGGCTCGAAGGAGGGTTTCAGCCATTTATGCTTGGCGATGTTAGGCCCGGGCGAAACTGCAATCGTTCCTGACCCGGCCTTTCCCATTCACAATTATGGCGTTGCTTTAGCCGGTGCAAATGTAATATCAGTTCCTCTTGGCTGTGATAAAAAATTCATAGAAAATATTGCTATGGTTTGCGAGAATCTTTATCCCAGGCCGAAATTATTGATTCTCAATTACCCGCACAATCCGACCGCAATGACTGTTGATGAGGGATTCTTTGAGCCGGTTGTAGCTCTGGCAAAGCGATTCGGCATAGCGGTCATTCACGATTTTGCTTATGGCGAGACTTGCTTTGACGGCTATAAGGCTCCGAGCTTTCTTTCGGTCAAAGGTGCCAAAGATGTCGGCGTTGAGTTCACTACTTTGAGCAAGCCCTATAATATGGCAGGTTTTCGTATTGGCTTTGCAGCTGGCAATAAAGATATGCTCGATTACCTTGCGACCATCAAGGGCTATTACGACTATGGCATATTTCAGGCGTTGCAGATTGCCGGCATTATTGCCCTGCGAAATTGTGATGCCGATATTGTCGCTCAGAATGAAAAATACCGTTCACGCCGTGACGTTGTCTGCGACGGCCTCACACGCATCGGCTGGCAGGTCGACAAACCACGTGCCTCGATGTTCGTCTGGGCCAGGGTCCCCGATGAGCATTTAAGAGGCAAGGGGACCATCGATTATGCGATGGACCTGATGGAGCACGCTGAGGTCGCAATTGCGCCGGGCCGGGCCTTCGGAGAAAATGGCGAGAATTACATGCGGATTGCTTTGGTAGAAAACGAGCAGCGTCTTCGTCAGGCCGTGCGCAACATCAGCCGATTCACGCAGGAAAAACCCATAAGAAAAACAAAGGCAAACAAGGAAAGTTAAGCGTGCCAGCCTGTTTGATTGCCTCAATTACTGCTATTTAGCCCCGCGATTGTCCGTCGCCTGTCTGCCGTTCGTTTGGCGGGTCTTTTTGGCGGACTTGTCCACCGAAGCCTTGGCGAAGGCGGATTTCATGTGGGGTTTTATTCGAATCGATAGCCGCAGGTATCAGCCGTAATAAACTCGGATTCAGTTCGGGGGTATTTTCTGCAGTTTAATGGCCGGATTTCGTAGATAGAACAATATGACTTTCCTTCCGAATCGAATTTCAGGAAAGGACATACGTTAGGTAGCTTACAGCACGCACCGCAATTGATACACTTGCCCTTACGGCTTTTAGATACCGGCAAAAGTGCGGTGATGGTTCTTTTTGTTTTAGCAGGCCAGGTATTCTTTATTTTGGTACTCATAGTTTCAAGCTGTCCAGATACTTGTAGCACGGCCATCCTGGCCGTGCTTTCATTTCACGGGCTGGAAGCCCGTGATACGCTGAGTATTTGTTCTCAGCCATGGGTAAACTTATTCGTCTTTATTAGCTTTGTTGGTATTTCAGGGATTTACTGTTGACTCTGCGAAAAGGCAGCTAAGCCCGCTCCCAAAAAACCGAAGAAGAACGCTAACACAAAGACTATTACTCCAATCAGCGTTAGAATCCCCATAATGATAAAATAGGTTTTTAGCTTGGAAAGGGCTATTGCAAAGGCTGCTTTGCTATCAGTTTCGTAGGCCTGCCCTACAGCGTTAGCGGACTGGAACAATAAAATGCCGGTCCATATAGGCAGCCACGCTATGATGATTCCAAAGATGGTTAATACCTGCAGCGCTCCGCCGATGATAGACATAACACCGACTAATTTCATCCAGCCTTTGCAGGTATACAAATCAAAGCTTAGTTCTTTGATGCTGACGCTACCTGCCTGAACACCCGTTTCACCGTTCATACATGACTCCTTTCGTATCTCTTAATTTTTTGAGACTTAAAGGAAAAACTTATTTTTGCTGTATAATCGCTGCTCGCCTTAAATCAACAACCGATAATATTAAGTATATGAGCATAGAATAACCGAAGTAGGAGAAAAGCCAAGCAGAAAATGAAGATTTTTTTGCGTGTGGCGATAGCAGGCGGCTGAGTATTATATTGCTGCAGGTGACTTTATGACTTTCGAAAAACTGCGACGACGTTTTCTATATCGACCACAAACAGGCGATTATCGCCCTCGAAATCAACGGGTATTGCACCTTTGGGGTTGAACAGCACTTTATCGTATTGACGCAGCGGTATATCCGGGGAATTTACGATTTCAGCAGAGACGGCAACGATTCTGCCGGTTATCGTGGGAATTTCGATATTGTCCGGCAGCCGGATGCCGCCTTTGG
>CAZZHL010000053.1:0-10460 GCA_964653945.1 uncultured Pirellulales bacterium | reverse complement strand
GCGGTAGAATTGATGAAACCTGCACAAGGTTTTGCTGGGCGATGCCTGCCTTGCGTAGTGCCTCTTCGAAAGATTTCAACTGATAGGGATGCTGGCCGACCCCTTTGGTTAGGAACGCCTTCGTAGGAACAAGACCATCCATCTAAAGCTCCTCTCTGTTAGTTTGCTCTTTTATCCGATTATACGATAGATTAACCATTTTTGCGTTAAACAGATAGAGTAATTCACTCGAAAAGTCAAATCTTTTTTATTGGTTATTATGCCATTTCCGCTCAGATAGCCAAATATATAATGACCAAAAATTAAAAAAATTTAACCAGGCAAAATGAACTTGACACTCTTTTAATCCGCGCCTTTTTCTTCGCGTCACGTAAGTCAGGAATCCTTAAATTGCTCTTTTAAAGTCTTTGCATCATTGATGGCGTAGGCATTATAGTCGTTGTTGAAATAGCAGAATACTGTTTTTTTGCCTTTGAGATTTTCGTCTATCCACTTTGCCCAATCCCGCAAGGCGGATTTGGAGTAGTTGCCTTGATATTTGCCGGTTGGGCCGTGAAAGCGGATATAAATCACATCGGATGTAACCACGCGGGGCACTTTCATACCCGGCATATCATGAATGCAAAAACCGGCATTAAACTCTCGCAGCAAATCATAAGTATCTTCCGAAAACCAGCTTTTGTGCCTGAATTCAAAAACAGCAATCTGCTTCTTCGGTAAAACCTCCAGGAATGTCCTTAATCGGTCAAGGTCTTTATGAAAACTCGGCGGCAGTTGGTACAAAATCGGGCCGAGGTTTTCCTTCAAAAGTTTTGCACTTTTCAGGAATCTTTCGAGCGGCTCTTGCGGGTCTTTCAGCCGTTTGATGTGGGTGATAAAGCGATTGGTCTTTACCGTATAAAGAAAATTCTTTGGTGACTGTTTATGCCAATTTAGGAAGGTTTGCTCTTTCGGCTGGTGGTAGAAGGTATTATTAATTTCGACAGTATCGAAGTGTTTCGCATAGTGCTCAAGCCATTTGCTTTTGGGAAGTTTCTCGGGATAGAACCGTCCTTGCCAGTCGGCGTAATGCCAGCCGGATGTGCCTATTCGAATATCGCATTTAGATTTATCCATAGAAAATATTTTAACACTTTGAACGATTCTGGAAACCTTTATAATTATTTGTGGCTAAGATATAAATGTCGAAATTAACGATGGATTTTGGACCGCAACAAGTCGGTAAGTGGCTGATTATTACAGGGGTTATAATAACATTGCTCGGCGCACTTTTCATGCTGCTCGGCCGAGTCGGCCTGTTCAAATTGCCCGGAGATTTGCAGTTTGGCTCGAAAAACTGGCGAGTTTATATTCCTGTAGCAAGCTGCATAATCATCTCCATCATCCTGACCCTTATCCTGTGGCTTATAAGTTACCTCCGACGGTAAGCACAAACCATATTCCAAATTCAGATATGACACCGAATTAATCGGCACCTCTTGTATAATTTAAATCACTAAACGAGAAGTAGAAAAACCCTCGAATAAAAATTTTTTCCGAAAGAGGAAATTTGTGTTGACTATCCGGTCGTAAATGACTAAGTAGTCAGCCTGATGCTTACGGAATTGAAAACGATAGTAACAAGAGGTCTTTTGTGATGTCTTTAAGCATGTTTCTTGGGAAGTAATTACCAACCAGCATAATATCATTATCAACTTTGGGGTGTTTATGACAAAGAAAAATAAAAACAAAGCCAGACTGACTCCTGCGGAAATAGAAAGTTTCAAGGAATTGTTATTGAAAAAACGTAACGAAATCCTTCGCAATGTAACCTGCATGGAAGATGAAACACTTCATAAAGCAAGGACTGACTTGTCAAGTATGCCAACCCATATGGCTGATATGGGAAGTGATAACTTTGAGCTGGAAAATACTTTAGGTCTGATGGACAGCGAAAGAAGAATTCTTCGGGAAATTGAGGATGCGCTCGACCGTATCGAGCAGGGCACTTATGGCATTTGCGAAGGTAACGGTAAGTCCATCTCAAAGGCCAGATTAAAAGCAATCCCATGGGCACGGTATTGTGTGCCTTGTGCGAGTTTGTCGGAGAAAGGGCTTCTGGTCAAACAGGAGCCATCCGAAGAATCCGCCCTCCGTCCCTTAGGGACTGCGGAGGACGGGTCGGATTAAGGCCGATACATTGGGGAGCAAAATGGCAATTTTGGCGATATCACCGAAGAGCAAAATAACAGCTAAGAAAATAAGCAAAGGATTCATATTCCCAAGCGCTGCCCTTACAATCAGGCCGGGCAAGGTCAGGTATTACCGTTTTCTTGATAAGACGCCTCTGCCGGGAGACCTTATTTATGGAACAATCAGCCGTATCGGGCAGCACTCATCCCTTGAAAACGCATCAGGGCGAATACATATGATACAGGACGGTACAAAAGCAGTTTTTGTGTTCGGAAACAGGTATGCACCGGATTATTTCGAGGGTGTAGTACCTGATAAGATAGCAGAAGAAGTTGACCTTATCGCACGTTCAGGTGTAATCGGAATTGTTAAAACGAAAAATTCACTGATAAAAGACCCGACTAAAGTAAAAGTATTAGGCTACGTTTGTGATGAAAATGGTGATGTTTTAAACACGCAGGATTTTCCTCTTATAAAACCCAAAAATAATATTAAAAAACAGCCAAGGTCGAAAATGATTTTAGTCTGTGGAACATCGATGAACTCCGGCAAAAGCATGGCTGCTGCAGCGTGCTGCTGGGCACTAACATCTATGGGTTATAATGTCAGAGCATCCAAAATCACAGGGACAGCTTCGCTAAGGGATATTTTACATATGAATGATGCTGGTGCTAATCCGTATGCTGATTTCACGTATCTCGGCTATCCGTCAACGTATCTTCTGACGAAAGAACAGCTGCTGGGCATTTTCAACCGGCTTGACTTGAAATATGCGAACAACCCAAAAAATTTCTGGGTCGCGGAGCTTGCTGACGGTGTCATTCAGCGTGAAACTGCGATGTTATTGAGTACACCGGAATTCGCATCGAGAATTTACAGGCTGATTTTTTGTGCCAAGGATGCTTTTGGTGCAATCGGGGGATTAAGAACACTAAAGGAAAATTTCAAGTTAGCCCCGGATGCTATATCAGGTATATGTTCAAGCTCGCCTCTGCACTTAAGAGAGCTTTCTTCGTTTACTGATATTCCGGTGTTTAACAGTGCTGAGACGGACAAAAATCGTTTAGTGGAGATTTTAATTCGTCCTCATAGGGAGTCCTTAAGGACAAGAAATAATTCAAAAGTCGTAAAAAGCGGCGTCTGTGAGTGTAAGACCGCTTATTAACAGTTAATTTAGTTACAAGGAGGCCATAAAATGGCAAAAAAGAAGAAAGCCGCTAAGAAAGCCGTTAAGAAAACAGCGAAGAAGAAAAAATGAGGATGAGATTTTGTTAAGCATCCACAAAAGCCATCAATGCGCGTGCATTGATGGCTTTTTTTGTGTTCTGTTCTATGAATTGCCGGTTATTCTAATAATACACAGGTAAAAAGCCCTTTCCCAAAATTGCAGTTTTGATTTTATTCACATACAGATATAATTGTTTCTATGAAAAATGCGGTATTAAGTGAGCTTTTCGAGCAGATGGCCAATATTATGGAAATCCTCGGCGAGGACCGTTTCCGTATAAACACATATCGAAAAGTCGGGCGGACCATCGGCGATATGCCGACCGATATCGAGACCCTTTTGGTTACCGGCGAGCTTGCAAAAACACCCGGCATCGGCAAATCGAGTATTGCCAAAATCGAAGAATTCGTGAAAACCGGCAAGATAACCGCTCACCAGCAGCTTCTTACCAAAATCCCGCCAACGCTATTGGAACTGTTAAATGTACCGGGAATGGGGCCGAAAGGAGTAAAGGTTGTCTATGAAAAGCTAAAAGTCAAAACCATCGACGAGCTGAAAAAAGCAATCGAATCGGGGAGTTTAGCGGAGTTGCCCGGCTTTGGCGACAAAAAAGCCGAAGGCATAGCAAGAGGCATTGAATTTCTCAAAAAATCCACCGGCCGAATTCGACTCGACCAGGCATCGGATGCGGCTGACATTGTTACTGCTTTTTTTGGTGAGCTGTCCGATGTCGAGAAAATCCAGCCCGCCGGCTCACTGCGGCGCCGAGCAGAAACCATCGGTGACGTTGACATACTTGTTGTTGGTAAAAAGGGCAAAAAAATAATAGATGCATTTACCAATGCAGGATTTGTCCAGGAAGTCCTCGCCGCCGGGCTGACAAAGGGCTCGGCTATTATCCGGACAGAAACAGTGCCGGTTCACGTCGATGTACGTGTGGTGCCGAAAGAAAGTTTCGGAGCTGCGTTGCAATACTTTACCGGTTCAAAGCAGCACAATGTCCGCTTAAGAGAAATCGCAGTAAAAGCAAAATTGAAACTGAACGAATACGGCCTATTCAAAAAAGATAAAATGCTCGCAGGCCCGGTCGAGGAAGAAATATATCGAAAGCTCGGCCTGGATTTCATCAATCCATTATTGCGCGAAGACCGCGGTGAAGTTGAGGCGGCAAAGAGCCACACTCTTCCTGAATTGCTCGAATTTGAAGATATCAAGGGCGACTTACACATCCATACAAAGGCATCCGACGGCAATGCAACCATATTTGAGCTTGCCCATGCCGCAAGAGATATGGGGTATAAATATATCTGTATCACGGACCACTCAAAGTCATCTGCAATAGCAAATGGTTTATCAAGCAAACAATTAGCTGACCAAATCAAACAAATACGAAAAATTAACGATAAGCTAAAAGGTATCACCATTTTAGCCGGAACTGAGGTTGATATCCTTGCCAACGGCTCTTTGGATTTTGATGATAAATTACTCTCCGAGCTGGACTTTGTAATAGCTGCGATACATTCCGGTTTGGCCGGCCCTCGCGAAAAGGTAACTATGCGAACACTCAAAGCGATGGATAATCCCTATGTGAACTGCATTGCCCACCCGACAGGCCGGCTCATCGGCCAGCGCGAACCGATGGACATCGATATGGCCGCTGTTATCAAGCACGCCGCCCAGACTCACACCGCCTTAGAGGTAAATGCAAATCCATATCGTCTGGACCTAAAAGATACTCGCTGCAAAATGGCAATCGAATCGAAAGTTATGCTGGCTATCGGTACCGATGCTCACAGCACAGCCGGTCTTGGCTTGATGGGCTATGGCGTTGCAACCGCCGCCCGCGGATGGGTGACTAAAAGTGATATACTCAATACCTTATCTGTAACCAAGATAAAAAAGTGGATTGTGAGTAAGAGGCCTTGATAAATTATTTTTAGAAATAGGTGTCTTTTTCTAATTTTTTAAGAAAATTGCTTCATTTAGCAATTGATTAAGACCAGAGTAAGCCATACAAGCAGCAAGAAAATGGATATGTCAAAACAAAACCATTCGAGTTATCGAACAGATAGAAGAAGGTTAATCAACCGATTTTCTTCCCATTCTGGGACAATTATTTTTTTGGGATTGGTGCTAATCGGCTTCCTTATTTCTTGGTTGTTTGGAGGCTTTCCTTCGGTTCTTTTGCCCAGTTTTCTGTTTTTAGCTATTGGCATAACTATCGATCTCTTTAGCACGATTTGTAAATCGGGACCTAAGGAAGAACCATCAGAGCATATAAGTACTTTCAGGGGAATCTTAATAATTGTCAGTTTCTATCTTATTTTTGCTTGGTGTTTCGGGATGCTCATGCCGTGCTTCCAAGGTCCAAATATCAACAAGATATTACGAAGAGTGGAGTACCCTTTTTCAGAAGTAAGCCATGTAGTTGCTGATTCCAAAGGAGCGATATACACTTATTCACAATTCAATAAACGGGTACAAAAGTACAGCAAATATGGAAGATTTCAGTTTGGCTGGTTTGGCGCCCATCCTACACAGAAAAACGCAGCTATGGCTATCGATGAAAATGATCACATTTATATCTATTGGGATTGGATTGTTCGAAAATATGATAGTAACGGCAATATGATTAGTGAAATCTGCAAATCACGAGATGACCGTGGATGGTGGCGACTGATAAAAGGTTCAGTTGTATGGGAACCAAACGGCAGAGAACCTGAACAGTATGATGAGTACAACAAAGTGGTCAAAAACGGAGATTCGTTGCCCGGGACAGAGCTAAGGAAAAGTGGTTTTAAAACCACAGATGCCAAATATTATAGATTTACTAGATTATGGTTTCTTTTTCCTGTTGTTTCTGTTGATAGATATCTTTCAAGATTTGAACATTATGTGATGCCGAACCCTATATCTCTTATATTCACTTTTGTTTTCCCAGGTTTCTTATTTTACGCATTCGCACTTTTCTTGGCATGGGTGATGGAAAAACCTGCAGAGAGACTTAAGAAACCGTTTTTGTTGAAAGCTGCCATCACAGCATTTATTCTCGCGATTGCTGTAGCAGCGATAGTTATTGGGTCAAAGATAGTGATATCTATAGCTAACGTTTTGCCTGCGAGTAACTCTCTACATTTCTGGCTCGTACCTGTTTTGGTAATTCCTTATTGGATCATCGTTGTTGTAGCAACACTCTGGGTATTGCGGAGCCTGTTAAGACGATTAAAAAAATCAGCCCCCCTGATAGTGGATAATATCAAAACATAGGTCAAAACTAAAAGGCCATAGCTTGTGGTTATGGAATCTAAATCGGCCAAAATCCTGTTAACTGGCTTGCCGGGTTGTGGTAAGACGACCGCTGTAATGAAAATAATTGCCAATCTCAACCCAGGCAAAGTGGCTGGTTTTTATACACAGGAAATTCGCGAAGATGATACCCGCACTCGTCTCGGCGAAGCGCCGAGCCGTAGCCGGAAAGGTTTTAGCTGGACACGCCTCCCTGGCTCGGCAGGCCCTGCTCCTGTCTTCCGACAGGAAGACGCAGGGGCGTGGCCTGACGGCGATGGAGCTACAGGAATATTAGCTCATGTTGACATCAAAAGTCCCTGGTGGGTGGGCAAATATGGAGTGGACGTTGCCGGCTTTGAGGAATCCGTAGTACCAATTTTGGATACGGAGCAAACCGATGCTGAATTATTTGTCATCGACGAGATTGGCAAAATGGAATGTTTTTCGAAGAAGTTTGTTACTGCTGTAAAGAATCTTCTTGCTTCGGACAAATCCGTATTAGCCACCGTTGCAAAGAAAGGCAAAGGCCTTATCTCAGAGATAAAAAATCATCCAGACACGCAATTATTTAACCTGACGACCCAAAATCGTGATAAAACAGTTGTCGAAATTTCACAAACCCTTTCTTTTCTTAAAAAAGCATTATAATACGCAACAGAAGATATAAATCCAATATGGATGTGGATTGACGATGAGTGAGATAACAACTCTTCCTGAGCCGAATCAGGATGGTAAAATATCACTGGAAAAGACAATTGCTGTTCGGCGTTCCCGACGCAAATTTTCACCCCAGCCGCTTACACTTGAGCAAATGGGCCAGTTATGCTGGGCATCGCAGGGACAACAACAAGGTGTCAGGTATCGCACCACACCCTCAGCCGGAGCAACTTATCCCCTGGAGCTTTTTGTTTTAACTGCCGATGGGCTTTTCCGTTACTTACCTGCTGAGCATGCCCTTGAAAAGCTGACCGACAGGGATTTGCGCAGCGAGCTTGCCACCGCTGCCTGGGGGCAAGGATTTGTTGAAGATGCTGCTGCGACGATTGTCTTCGCTGCCGAATTTACCAGAACTACAAATCACTATGGCAAGCGGGGTGTTCGTTATGTATATATGGAAGCAGGGCACGCCGCACAGAATGTTCACCTGCAAGCTGAATCTTTAGGACTTGGCTCCGTGGCCGTTGGCGCCTTTGATGATAATTCTGTCAGTGAAGTTCTAACTCTACCGGAAAACATCGAACCTGTATATATGGTCACCGTGGGCCACTGTAGCTCGTCAGGGCGGAGCCTGCCGGAGCACGGCAAATAATTTAAGGTAAACTCAATGGCGCAGGATTGGGCCGACAAAACCGCTCAACAGATTTTAAGCAAGGACCTGTTCAAAAAAGGAATCTGCCTGATTCTCGGCGCATCCGAACTCGATATCCAGCAGACTTGCCTGACGGCAGTCAAGGTTCGTTGTCTGGTTATTGGAGATGCCACGGCTGACACCGCTGGCCTGTGAGTCGTTTAGCCGTCGCCGGTAAGCCTGCCCTGAGCTTGCCGAAGGGGCGACACTATATTACTATCTCTCTTGACAATGCCATCGGTTTCTTTAACAATACAGCAGTTCTAAATAACTAACGTGATGTACAGGTTTTTAGTTTTCGGCAAATTTTTATTTGCGAATCGTCATTTTGACCGAAATGAAACCGCCTTTGGCGGTTGAATGAAGTGGAGAAATTTGTTTTTTTATAGATTCCTCGACTCCGTGCCCCGATTTCTCGTGGCACTACGCTTGGGATGACATCCTTAGTCCTGATTGCAAAAAACTTGTACACGGTGCTAAATAACTAAGCAGGATTATTATGGTAAATAATGATGATTTTCGTAAAGCAATTGACTTAATCAACCAATCGAGCAGCATCTTGCTTACAAGCCATACCAAGCCGGATGGCGATGCATGTGGCTGTCTCGTAGCGATGGCAGACGTCCTGGCCGCTCTCGGCAAAAAGACCCAGCTTTTATTGTTGTCGTCGCTTCCTCAATGGTACGAGTTTCTCTTCACTGAAAAAGTTCCCATCCTCGGTCAGGATGTTGACATTCAGCAGATGACAGAGGGTAAGCTTGGTGAATTTGATTTGATTATGATTGTCGACACCAACAGTCTCAGCCAGCTGCCTAAGTTCGACCAATATCTAAAAAAGGCCGACAACCCAATTTTAGTAATCGACCATCACGAGACCGGTGACGGACTTGCCTGTCCCGAGCGAGGTCGAGGGGGCAGTATTCAGTTGATTGATAGTACTGCCGCAGCAACAGGCCTGATTATCTTTGATTTTCTAAAGTATGCCAATTGGCAGATAACGGAAAAGATTGCTCAGGCACTATTTGTTGCAATAGCTTCTGATACCGGCTGGTTCCAGTTCCCAAACACCGATAGCAGAGTCTTTGCAAGCTGTGCCGGGTTAGTCGAGGCCGGCGTGAACGTAACGGAAATTTATCACAAATTGTTTCAGAATTTATCGCCCCAGCGGCTCAAACTGACCGCCGCAATGCTCAACACGCTCGAATTGCATCTTGATGGCCGTTTCGCAACCCAATACCTGCTCCAGAGGGATTTTGAGCAAACCGGCGCTACTTATGAGGACACTGAGAACCTGATAAACGAGTGTAAGCGAGTTAGCTCCGTTGAGGTTGCTGCTTTATTTATCCAGTTAAAGGATGGCCGAATCAGGTGCTCTTTGCGAAGTAGTGGTGAGGTTGACGTTTGCAAAATTGCTGAGAGATTTGGAGGCGGAGGCCACAAACAGGCCGCCGGCACCTACCTCCCAGCCCCTGTGGAAAATGCAAAACAGCTTATCCTTGACGCCGTTTCAAAACAATTCACCGTTATTTAGTTGCTTATCCGTCGCCGGTAAGCCTGCCCTGAGCTTGCCGAAGGGGCGACGCAAAACTTTTAGCTATTCGCACTTAAACACACGATAAGAATGCGGCTTGATTTGGATATCGAAAATAAGCTTATCGTTTTCTTGTCTTTGCCATCGGCGAGCCCGCATCGGTGGCTCAGGCGGCGCTTTACCGGATAACTCCTCACCGCTGAGCACATCACGCAGCTTGCTGATTCGCTTGTCGGTAACAATATTGACGTCAACAATCTCAGGCAAAAAGGACTCCACGATAAACGTGTCGTTGTCATAGATGAATAGAGCCACCTGGCTCGGCCCATCCACCCGGACATAGAGGTCTTTCATCAGCACTTTTTTAATTTCCGTCAGCACCTCAGCCGGATAGTTGTACAAATCGCCGAAGTTATCCGGAATGGTCAGAACATAAAGCCTGCTGTCCGCATAATCAGCCGAGTGAAGGATAGGATAGCCGATACCGCTTGTCAGACACGATACTTCCTCCCACGAATCATTCGTCAGGTACTTTATCTCTGGAATAATGATATTGGAAGAGGACTTATAGGTTACACCGCGTCGGCCCCAAAAAGCTCGACGGCGCCAAAACTCATTAGTAACGGCCTTTTTATCAGTGCATCTGAACTCGACTATGTCTTCGATACCTTCCTGTAGTGAGCTTGTCGAACCTATACCCTGCAGAGCTTTAAGCAGGCCGGATGTTATCATAACAGTTTTGCCTGCGACAAGCTGGCCTTTTATTTTATCTACGATTGTTTTGTCGAACTTCGCCGATTCCGCCAGGAATATCATATTCGCATCAGCCGGAAATTCCGGCTCCAGGTCCATCGCAATACCGCACATACCGAGGTAGTTGTGCAGGAAATCCT
>CAZZHL010000052.1:0-10484 GCA_964653945.1 uncultured Pirellulales bacterium | reverse complement strand
TAAAATCAGGAACGAAAAGGTCAAGGATATTTATCCTCCGACAGACGAAGAACAAATAATCGCCTACTTTAATAGGAATAAGGAAGCATTTGTGGAACAAAAGAAGCTTAAGATAGACCCGATTTGGTGCCAGAACCACAATGCCGCCCAGAAAGCAAAAGCCGAATTGGATAGCGGCGGGGATTTCGAGTCGGTCAGGCAAGAATACTCTTTGGAGAAAAAAGGAAATCCCATTGAAATATATTCCGGCAGTGGAGGGATGTTCTTCGAGGATTTATGGAAAGGTGAGCCGAACGAAATAGTTGGGCCGGTAAAAGGCCTTTACAGTGATGGTTTCAAGTGGCGGGTAGTTAAAATATTAGAAAAAAATCCCGGCGAGGTGGCAGAGTATTCGAGTATTATGCAAAACCGTGTTAAACGGACGATACAACGCGAGCAAAGAAAAGAAGCTCTCCAGCAATACCAAAAAGAGCTGCTGGGAAAATATCCATACGAGATTTACGCTGATAGAATCAAGGATATCGACCCGCTGAATATACCGTAGAAATCAGGATACATTAGTCCATAAATGCCGGTTATTGCAATCCCTGCTGATAAAGCTGCCAGATTTCTCCGGCAGATAAAGCCCGGTTGTAGAAACGGACATCGTCAATTGTGCCGTTGAAGAAAAAGCTGGATGGACTTCCAGTTCCCATGATAATGGGAGCATTAATATTTGAAGGTATCCCATAGCCGTCACCACTTGACCAATCCGGCTGGCCATCTATATATATTTCTATTGCTCCCGCATTATCTGTGACAGCAACATGGTACCATTGAGAAAGGTTCAAATCAGTAGGACTTACGCAATTATACCATGCAGAGCCACCATCTGAATCATGGAAAACCAGCTGATTTCCGCTTGAGCCGCCATACCCATCACCAAACATCTCAAACCCCCAAGCAATACCATGGGCCTGTTGTTTGTTGATAATCCCTCTTTGTGTACCTCCAACATCTGCGTCAAGCTTTATCCACGCACTGAGAGTAATTTGATTTGTGGCTATTTGCTGGCTTTGGTCGTTCGCTACCTCAACATAATCATCATCACCATCGAAGTCTAATGCGTCATCAATCTGGCCGGTTGTCCATGTGGCTCCATAGATAGTACCGTGATTATTGCCGGCTGAGTCGTAGGCAATATCGTCTTCGCCCTCGTCAAATTTCCACCAACCGACGATGTAGGCGTTTGGCTCATCCCAAGTGGTAAATCCCCAGATATCACCTTTGGCTGTACACGACGCCCCAATCTCATCTATCCGCCAGTAATAAGTAGTATAAAGCTCAAGGCCATAGGGGTCATAGTTGCTGGTATCCCAGCTTGTCCCGGACTGGTTACCCATATATTCATCAGAGCCGGGTGTGGCTTCATTTACATCGTCAAAATCAGTTCCAAAATACACATCGTGAGAGACTGCATATCCTCCTGGTGTCCAGCCAAGAACTATATTCGGGTCTACATTTATACTGCTATCAGGGGGATTGGGATTGTGTGCTGCTCCTACGTAGCAATCCAGCCAGCCCTCCACCAGAATTGCAAGGTCAGCGAAATCAATCACACAATCCACATTGAGGTCAGAAAGCAGGTCAAAATCATAACAAATTGGAGTATCGAGGTCTTCGACCAATATATACCTAGCAAATTGACCTGCATCCAAGTACTTGCCGGCCATCATATTCTCCGAGAGCATACTGAAGCCGTCTTGCCAGCGAGTATCGGCAACAACATCAAACCTCACCACATGACCAGTCTCAAGGTCTGTCACAATAGTATCTCCACCGCTGAAACCGCCATAGTTATCAAATTGAGTAACACCAATCTCGTAGATAATCTGGTTACCATCGACAACTACAGCGCACTCAAGGCCTTCATCGCCTATTAACGTCTGGCCCAAGGCCCAGGTCGCCCAGCAACCACCGGCAGTATTCGGCCCTGCCATGTAGTGTTGTGCTGTGTCGTAAATCCCATACCAGCCTGTTCCACCTGCTGCATCACCCTGGCTGTATATCTCTAACCTGTCGCTGGCATCCCACGCAACGTACCCATCCTGAAAAACATGGTCAATATCATCCACAATCACAGCAGCATAAATCTTGTTCGTGTTTGGGTCCCATTGCAGGGCAAATTTCGCCTCATTTACATCATCCGGATTACCATAATATATTTTATCCAAATCTATCCACTTGATATTGTCGGACCATTCGTCAAGACTGCCGTCCACGACAACTGTACCTCTTGGAATAATCCTTGACTCCAACCCGAAATCAGCAGCAAACAAGGCATAATCTACAAAATCAACATACCCATCCCCATTGATGTCAGCAGAGCAGGTCGTACGAGAAAAAAGATAATGATAACCCATATCTACTATTCCCGTGTCAATCACATGGTCTGTTCGTGTAGTAAGTGTATCCATTCCCAGATTTCCCGCCGTATCGCTTCCTGCATCTACACATGGGCTGTCGCTGGTTTGCCCCGCGGCTATCTGGCTCAAATAGTAATCGCCTAACGGCCCGATCACAAAACATGGGTCGGCGTTGATATTACCTGTACCGGAATAACCACCCTCAATGTCGGTGTAGCTTAATAATCCTAAACCGTGCATCGAATCGGGGTCGTTGCCCCAGATGATGCAATTTTTAATAACTGCTGTATAGGGGTCACCGTATATCCCCGCCCCATAACCAAGGCCGTCACTTCCAGGAACACTATTTCTGCCGGCGGCGCCGGCGGCGCCACCGTATGCCGTATTGTCGACAATGCTGCAGTTTCCAATTGTCGCGCTGCTTAAATAGTTGTAATACATGCCACCATAAACATTACCACCATCACCACTCCGCGCACCACTACCACCACCATAGCCACCAGTGCCGCCTGTTCCTGCGTTGCCGGAGAGACAGCAATTTTCAATCGTAAGCTCAGCGTAAGAGCCGCTATATATACCTCCACCGAAAGCGTTCCCACCCTTACCACCACCAAATCCCTCAGCCATACCGGCACCGCCATTACCGCCAACAGCCTCATTATTACTAATTATGCAGTTTTTAACAATAGCTATGCTATCAGAGTCGATGTAAAATGCCCCTGCGTAGCTATCCCCACCAGGTGCTCCACTTCCTTCCGGCGAAGAAACATTTCCACCACCGCCACCTAAAGCCTCATTACCGAAAATTCTGCAGTTTTCAAGTGTTATACTGCAATCGGAACCACAATACACAGCCCCTCCATAAGCGTATCCCCCCTTTTCAACAACACCTCTAAACGTCTCACCATTGCCGCCTGTGGCCCTGTTGTTACTGATTTCACAGTTGATAATTATCGGGTCGCTGCCCGAGGCACAGTATATTCCCCCTCCATTGCCAATGCTACCTCTTAAGTAAAAGTCCTCGCCGTCCCCACCGGCGGCTGTGTTATCACTGATTGTAGAGTCAATAACTAATGGGCTGCTGCCCGTCCCGCAGAATACTCCGCCGCCATAACTGTGCCTATTAGAAGCATAAATGACTCTGCCTGAATTGTTGGTAATAATGCAGTTTTTAATTATCGCAGAAGAAGACCCGCCGCAGTAAATTCCACCGCCGTGGCCCTCATTTAAAACTACGTTATTAGTAATAATACAGTTTTGCATTGTTGGAGAAGAGCCGCTGCAACAAATTCCGCCGCCGTGGGCCTGAAAGACACAACCTCCTTTGATGGTCAAACCAGCCACAACAGAATTGGCGTCTTCGCCGCTGTGGAAATAAAATCCGCGGTGTGGGTCGGAACTACTGCCCTGGCAGTCAATAATCGTCGCCACAACCACGCACGGGTCCTCCGGGTCAATACTGCGAACGGTAATTGCTTTGCCGCCAAAGTCCAGGTCCCGGTTACCAACGCCTGTATAAGTCCCCGGCGCAACTATTACTGTATCACCTAAATTAGCTGCATTTATCGCCGCTTGGATCGTTTCGTATTCTAATGGCACTATTAATTCATCGTTACCATCAATAACAAACAAATTTATGCCAACTACCTGCGGGCTGTTCTCGGCAACGGGATCCGAAATTGTAAGTTCACAACTATAATTGTCTGCAGCCAGTCCCGAAACATCCACAATAATATTGACATCATCAACCTCACCGGCAGACTCGCCGCTGGCCGGTATAACCTCCAGCCAGCTACAATCATAAGTGATTGTCCAGTTGAGTGTACCCACACCAACATTGCTAATTCCAAGTATCTGAACATCAGGATTTGCACCACCCTCAAGGGCTACGAACTCAAACTCTTCTGCGGAAAGTTCGATTAAAGGTAGATCGACAACCAAATTAACACTGACCGTCTGTGGACTGTTCTCCGCGTTGGGATCAGAAATCGTTAGATTGCAATCATATAAGCCTATAGGTAAACCGGATATATCCACACTCAGAGCTACTTCACCACTTTCTCCCCTGTAACAACTTCCAGCATGTGGATTAACCTCTAACCAGGAGCAATCCTCTTCAATCTGCCAGTTGAGAGTCCCTCCCCCAGTATTTGTAATAGATAGTATTTGATCATTAGGATCTACACTATCCCTAACAGCAGAGAATTCAACGTGGTTTGTAGAAAGGCCAATTATAGGACCAACGATAATCAAATTAACTCTGGTGATTTGCGGACTATTCGATGCGCAAGGATCCGAAATCACAATCTCGCTGTTATACTCGCCTTGAGTTAGACTTGATACATCCACACTTATAGTAACTGCATCTATTTCTCCTGTTGAACTACCAGCATTTGGATCTACACTCAGCCAGTTACAATCCTCCGTAACTTCCCAGTTTAAAGTTTCTGATCCTTTGTTGCGAATAGACAGAATCTGAGGTTCCAGATTAGAACCACCCTCATATGCCTCAAAATAGCATTGTTTGGGGATAGCTCCAATCACTGGGATTTGATCGTTGAATTCGTCAGCCCCAATATCAACACGACCATCAACTACTCGTGGCTCACCATCGATGTCAGTTTCGTTTAGGAGTAGAGACGTAATCAGGATCACCCGCATTAATACAAGGTGAGCTTAACCCTAAATGATAGTTTCCAACACTGGGATTGACAAAACAGGGATCAACATTTATATTACCTACCCCAGACCAAGCACCTTGTACATCACTGTAGCTAATATAAACTGATGAAGTATTTTCACCTATCTCATTTGGAGAATCGCCCCAAAGAATACAATTGTCAATACTTATGCTGCCATTATAACAATCAATGGCACCATTATCATAAAGTACAGAATTGCCTGTGATGGTGCAATGACTGACTGTGGCACTACAACCATAGACCATAATGGCACCACCCCTGTGCCTAGCATAATTGCCTGTAAAGATGCAATTGCTGATTGTGGGGCTGCTACCTTCGCCAATATATACGCCACCACCATGACCTTGATCGGCCGAGTTTCCCCGTAAAATACAGGACCTAATCGTTGGATTACTATTATATCTGCAACGAATAGCGCCTCCATCGAAATACAGACCCCCATTTCCATTAGTAATACTAAAGCCAGCCAAGACTGAAAAAGATGTCTCTCCGTTTCTAAAGTAGAATCCCCGACCACTGTTTTCACAGTCTATAATGGTGGCTGCAACAACACAAGGGTCATCAGGGTCTGTACTGCGAACGGTGATGGCCTTGCCGCCAAAGCCTATATTTTTATTGCCGGAGCCGGTATAAGTTCCCGGCGCAACGATTACAACATCGCCATCGTTACAATCATCTATCGCTGCCTGGATGGTTGAGTACTGGCTCGGAACCAGCCTATCTGTGGCCAGAAGTGTCGAAGACCCAATGAAAAACGCCGCCCCAATGATTAAAAATGCGATTTGCCTGCTCATTCTCTTAACCTCCAAATCGAGAATCACTTCACTAAATCCTATCATAAATGCTATGAAATGTCAATAATTTCTTTCAGAAATTTCAACTGAATGGCATGTTATTGTTCTGGTATAAATCCAAGCACTGATTGTGCTGGTACCAACACTGATAGAATCAAGGATATCGACCCGCTGAATATACCGTAGAAATCAGGATACATTAGTCCATAAATACTGGTTATTACAATCCCTGCTGATAAAGCTGCCAGATTTCTTCAGCAGATAAAGCCCTGTCGTAAATGCGAACATCGTCAATTGTGCCATCGAAGTATCTCACTGGAGACCCACTCCAACTTCCAATTCTAACAGGTTGGTCGTTAATTGGGATACTCCCAGAATCCGCTTCATTTGTGTCGAATTGTCCGTTTATATATATTGTCTTATATGCCCCATTGTAAACAAATGCAACATGGTACCATACATCAGTATCTATAATGTAGTTGCTGTATAAATTGGTACCGCTGCCTCCCGCATTCAAATAGAAGTTTAATTTCCCATCGAGAAACTTCTCCACTAACCAAGTAGTATTCACATTTTCAGTTTTAGCAACAATTACTTGCCTCTCATCAATCCTGTCGACATTTATCCAAGCAATAATTGTCATCTCATCAGTAATATTTAAGCTACTATCACTACCACAATCGACATAATCCCCATCACCATCAAAGCTCAATGCTCCATCGATTTGACCAGTTGTCCATTGAGCTCCATAGATAGTTCCGTGATTATTGCCGGCTGAGTCGTATGCGGTATCACCTTCGCCCTCTTCAAACTTCCAGTGAGAGAGCGGCTGCAACCACCAATCCTCTTTTGCGAGCCAGTTTTCTGCGAAGATACCCACATCAACAATATCGACCATGCTGCTGAAATCAAGGTCGGTCCTGCCGCACCAAAATGGGATGCTGCAATCCTCGTCCAGCCAATGCATAGCCAGCACTGCAAAATCCACAAAGTTCACAAAATAATCCCTGTCGAAATCGCCTAACGGCCAGCAGGGCGGATAACCGCTAAGGTCGCTCTCTATAAAAAATGCCGGCAGAGCCTCACCCTCGGACAGTCCTGCAACGGCTTCGGTTGCTGCGATATCCAGCCAGCTAATACATATCGCACCATCAGCAAAGAACATTTCAACCTGAAAGCTGCTGATTGCAGATTTATCCCCGTATAACGGCACATCCTGAAATGTTACTACAATCCTGTTGTCAAGCTGCTTATAGGAGATGCTTTGGCTGGTTGCCGGCGTTAAATCGGTAAACAAAGCTGATATACGCGGCATACTGAAGTGTTCTTCTAAAGAAGCCATATACTCAGTATGGCCCTGCCCAAAGGTTATGTAGCCGTTACTACCAATATAGAAGCGGTCGTACCACTGGCCGTGGAACAAAATTTCCACGCCATCGTTTAGAATTACTTCAGCAAAATCATCATCGCCAAGTGAGACATAAGTTCCACCATTCGGGTCTATTGGAAATTCACTTATTTTTTCCCGGCAGGCCTCGTAGTAAGCGATTGAACCGTCGGGAATGAATGTAAGTGAAAGAAATTCGAGGTCGCTGCCTGAATCTAACGATTCTGTGAAGCGGTCCGGCGGCTCTACGCTCAAAGTAACAGAACGTGGTTTAATACTTGTACTGTTCAAGTTTTGGAAGGTTACCGTATCGGTATAAATGTTCGGTCCGAGCAGGTTAGCATTGGGGTCGATGCAAACATCCACTTCTATTGATTCATTCGGGTCCAGCGTTTCTTCATAAGGTGTGACGCTGAGCCAATTTTCCGTCCAGGCCGCTGTCCAATCCACATGCTCGATTCCATTATTTGTCAGTGTATAAGTCATACACTGCGGCTCAAATGGGCCACCTTCAGTTCCGTTTGAATCGAAACCTTCAGCAGGTGTTACTACCAGAGCATCTGCGTTCACCGTCATTGTTGCCGGGATAACCAGCGTAGGACAGTATGGGTCGTTCGACAACACCAGGATTTCTGCTTCGTAGGTTCCCGGCTCCATAGTCATTGCATTAAAAGTTATGCTTATTTCATTCGAATCTCCCGTGGCAATCGTCCCTTCTCCCGGTTCAATGTCAAGCCACGGAGCTCCAGTCTGTAAAATTGCATTGTAGAGATTAAGCCGGCCTTCTGAGGCACATAGACCTGGTAATGTCTTGTCCACGGTTTGTAAAATGATATCCTTGACCTCGATGTTGCTCAGCATAGGATTTATTGACCACAGAATTGCACAGGCCCCGGCCACGTGCGGGGTTGCCATCGATGTGCCGTTGAGGTACTGATAATTATTACCGGGTTGACAACTCAAGATATTAGTGCCGGGAGCACCGAGGTCGACCGAAGTTGGTCCGTAGGCAGAAGAATTTCCGGTGCTGGGCCAGATTGACCTTACATCGCTGTGGTCGGTTGCCATAACCGCGATAATACTATCACAGACTAAACTCGCAGGATAACGGGGAGATTCATCATTGTTCGGATTCTCGCTGTCGTACGGATTTCCGGCTGCAGCCACAAATAGCATTCCAGCTGCTCCTGCAGCATCTATGGCATCCTTAAGGCCTTGATTATAATCGACTCCTCCCCAAGAGTTGCTCGATAAGTTTGCCCCCATAAGGATACTATATTCCACACTTTCAATCGCATCCGAGGTCCAGCCACCACCGCCTGAGTCAAGAAATTTAATAGCCATTATTCTGACATTCCAGCAGACGCCTGCTACGCCCTGGCTGTTGTTGCCCACAGCACCAATGGTTCCCGCACAGTGTGTGCCGTGATAATGGTCATCCATCGGATTACCGTCGTCGTTGCAGAAATCGTAACCATAGATATCATCCACGAAGCCATTGCCGTCGTCATCGAAGCCCTGCGTTCCGTTAAATTCCGCTTCATTGACCCACATATTTGCCACCAGGTCGGGATGGGTGTAGTCAACTCCGGTGTCGATTACCGCGATGATAATTTGACTGCTTCCGATTGAGATATCCCACGCTTCGGGCGCGTTAATCCTGGTCATACCCCAAAGTTCATCAAATCTCGGGTCATCAGGAATCGTTGAGCATATCTTCACCTGGTAATTTGGCTGGGCATATAAAATTCCGTTGGCTTTATTAAAAACATGCAGCGCCTTTTCAACGGTCATCCCAGGCGGCAGTTTTACTACGCTCAAGCCAGGCACAAGCTTAAAGTTTCGTTTTATGGTAGCCGCACTAAAAGAATTCAGGATTTGCTTTTTCTCCTGTTTATTACGCCGTATGCCGTTAGCTTTGGGTGCAAAATGCACGATTAACTCTCCCGGCTTATAAGGCACATTACCAGGTTTTGTAAAATCAAGGCCTCTCGGTACAGAGGAATCCCGTTTCGTTACTTTAGCTGCCGTCAGGCCACGGCGTGCCTGCCGAGCCAGGGATGCGTTGTCAAATGCCTGGGCTGACGTGCTGTTAAAAGTCTGGGCCGATTGCTCCGAACTGCCGACAGTACGACTTAGGATTGTAAAGCTCAGGTCATCCAACCCATCGTTGCCAATGGTTAGAGCCTCTGTCAAAGTGGTTCCTTCTACAGTGTTTACATCGAAACTATTCGGGTCAAGCCGGATACCTGCTGGAAGAGCTATAGTCAGTGTTACCCCTCGTGTCTGCTCCACATTGTCAATGGGGTCAGTAAACGTCAATGTATCGATATAAACCCCTGCCGGCAGCGAATTCGCCCCCGATGTCAAACTCACCGCAACTATCGTGGACTGATATGGTGGGAGTTGTCCCCCTGCCTGTGGGCCCAAGCTCAGCCAACCCGCAGTTTTGGTAACATTCCAGTAGAGCGGATTTGGCCCGATATTCGTTAACTGATAATCTTTGGAGGACGGTGTAAATGGTCCTCCTGACTCGCCTGACGGCTCGAAATCATCTACAGGAGTAATTTCCAAGTTCGTAGCGGCAGCACCACCGGCAAAAAAAACTACAACCGCTGCCAATATCAAAAAAGCCCTCATTTCCATTTTCCGTCCCTTCGAACAGACAAATATCTTTGGGAGGATAACCACTAATGAGTTACGAAGACTGGGTCGGTAAAGATAGATGAGAAATACACGCCCATGAATATAACAGACAAAACAACATTATGATAAATTTTAAAACCCTGCCTTCACTCTCAAACGCTTTATTCTACCACAAAAAACCGGATATTGCAAGGAAATTATTAGTTAATCTTTGCTTGCATCATCCAGATTGTACTAAAGAATGGCTGTTAAGGATTATTATCTCCCAGCCAATGCAAAGTCATCTGTCTCTCGCTGTTGGCCAAGTATAATATATCAAATCTCATTGTTCGTTTAATGGGATGCGCATAATCTGCCTTATGCTCCATTATTCTTTTGCATTTCTAATGAAGTAATGGATCTTACAGGACTTTTTTTAAAATTTCCGTGATTTTTTGCCTTAAACTTGGACAGTTGGAGATTAGGGATAGCTGTGCTTGATGCTACAATCGCGATTTGTGGTTTTCAATTGACAATTAACAGTCAACACTCGACAATAAACCCCGTTAGA
>CAZZHL010000051.1:0-10640 GCA_964653945.1 uncultured Pirellulales bacterium | reverse complement strand
GAGAACAGATTATGAGTAATGGATTACTGCCGAATTATTTGAGCATGGCCAAGCCGAACCCGATGGAGAATCGGGCGCCTTGGTACAAAGGCACTGCACCAGCCTACGCAGGCATCTTCCTCTGGGTCGTGTTCTATATGCAGATTGCCGATGGCACCCTCTCTAACGCCGGATTGGGATTGAGTCTGCTGGGGCTTGTCATTGCGGCCCTTATCTGTCACTTCCTGTTTTATCTTGTGCCCGGAATGTACGGTATGAAGACCGGATACCCTCTCTATGTGGTGGGTTCCTCGACCTACGGCACAGCCGGGGGGTTCCTGATGCCGGGTCTTTTGATGGGGCTCCTGCAGTTTGGCTGGCTCGCTGTAAACATCGCCGTATCTACTGACTTCATTCTACAGGCGGCGGGGCAGTCGTCGGCAAAAGACCCTGCGACAGGCGCTTTTCAGGGAAGTGCCGCGTTCACTATCGTAGCGATTATCTGGGCTGTGCTTGCTGTGTTCGTGGCCCTGAAGGGCATTCAATACCTCGGGAAAGTGTCCACGTTTCTGCCAATCGTACCGCTGGTAATGATTCTCATTGTTTTCTTTGCCAACATTGGCTCAGTAGGTAACTATCAGCCGGCTGCGGATGCAAAACCGCTTGTGGGTTTTTTGACAATAATAGCTATTGTTGTTGGCTTCTTTGCAACGGCAGGTGCGGCGGGTGTGGACTTCGGAATGGGTAACCGCAACGCCAAAGACGTTAAGCTTGGTGGTCTTGTTGGAATTGCTCTGGCAATCATAGTCGCCGGAGGTCTGCCGCTAATTGCGGTGGCAGGTGCTCACGGTGCCAATCCCGAGATGAAAAGCTACATTTTCGACGCTGTTATCCGTCAGCAGACAGGCGCCAAATTAATGTTTATCCTCTTTGCCATAGCGAGCTTTGCGCCGGCTTGTTTCAGCTCTTTTATAGCCGCGAATAGTATCGGAACGATGTTCCCCAAGGCCAACAAGAGCATTCTGGTTTCAATAGGAGCTGTCGTCGCCATTATTTTGGCTGCTAAGGGCTGGGCGCTCAACCTGGTTGGGGTCTTCTCCATTATTGGGGCCTCGTTCGGCCCAATTTGTGGCTCTATGGTTGCAGATTACCTGCTGAGCGGCTGCAAATGGTCGGGTCCGCGCAAGGGCATCAACTTTGCGGGGTACATCGCCTGGGCTGCCGGATTTGTAGTTGCTATTCTTCCGATGGTCGGCGGTGAAAAGTATAGCTTCATCTCGCCAGCTCCGGTTATTGCATTCGTAATTGGCTTTGTGCTGTATGCTATCCTTGCTAAAGCCGGCCTTGAGCCGCCTGTTGTTGAGATGAGTCCAACCGAAAGTACATAATGAAGAAGCCCCAAATGCTGTAAATGTGTTTGGGAACCCATTTTTATACATGGTCTATTAAGACAGGGATTCGAGAGCACTGAATCCCTGTCTTATTTTTGTCATCATTCTATATGATGTTCCCAAGTTAAGCCGTAAGTATGGTATTGACCGCTTGTTACGTTTGCATATTCGGGAGGTGTCGTTTTTATAACCGCGGAAAGAAAGGACAAATATCCTGCGGAACAGCTTGACAGGACCATATATATCGGGTAAGGTATAGTTAGCTCAACAAGTTATGAAATTTTAAGGTTTTAAAATGATGATTAGCCCTTGTAGCCCAATCGTAAAGCTCTCTTTGCCGGTGTTGCTGGTAATATCTCTTTGTCTTATTTCTTCCTGCAAAAAATCATCTTCACAGCCGCCTGCCGATATTTCCAAAAGCGAAGCCGGCGATACAGAGATTGAGGAGCCTGATGCCCCGACAACCTCTGAAGCGCCAAAAGTATCAGCTGAAGATGCAAATACCACAAAATTGGTGCCGATTGAGCTTAAGCTGCCCAAGCCGACGTTTGTAGGCACACCGCAGGATGCCCAGGTTCCTAACCTTGAAAAACCGATGGGCAAAGCCAGGCCGCCATTTTTAGCTCCGGCTGGAACAAAAAACGTCGCACTCGGAAAGCCGGTATCCAGCAGCGATGAAGAACCAATCATCGGAGAGCTTGAGCTGATAACCGACGATGACAAAGAGGCAGCAGATGGTTGCTATGTCGAGTTGGGCCCGTTCCTGCAGCATGTTACGATTGACCTTGAAGCTATGTATGAGATATATGCTATTGTATTCTGGCACTACCATAAGCAGGCGCGGGTTTATTACGATGTGATAATACAGGTTGCCGACGATGCAGATTTTATCACGAATGTCAGAACGCTATTTAATAATGATATTGATAACTCTGCGGGTTTGGGTGTAGGCAAGGATATGCATTATACTGAAACTCATGAGGGTAAGCTTATCGACGCCAAGGGCCAGCATACCCGCTATGTCCGCCTCTACAGCAACGGCAACAACGGTAATGACTTGAACCATTATATTGAGGTGGCAGCTTACGGTAAGCCCGTAGAATGAAACCGGTAGATTCCGGGTTGTCTGCGAAATCATTCACAAAATGTTGCTTTTCTTTCTTGGCCATCGCGGTCCTTGCGCTTGCGTTTCGTCTGCCCAGATTAGAGCAGAGGCCGATGCACTGTGATGAGGCCGTCCACGGCATTAAGTTCGGCCGGTTGCTGGAAGAAGGCGTTTATACCTACGACCCCAATGAATACCACGGCCCGACGCTTAATTATTTCACTTTAATCCCTGCCTGGCTCGGTTCAACTGATAAACTAACAGATGTTAGCGAGCGTACTTTGCGTATTGTGCCCGTTTTTTTTGGTGTGCTGCTGGTATTGCTGCCCTTGCTGCTGGCCGATGGTTTGGGTCGGACGGCAACGGTTATAGCTGCCTTAATGACCGCCATTTCACCGGCATTCGTTTTCTATAGTCGCTACTACATTCAGGAAATGCTGCTGGTCTGCTTTACCTTTGGAGTGATTGCTTGCGGCTATCGATACGCACGGAGCAAAAAAATCGGGTGGGTTCTATTAACGGGGATATTCCTTGGGCTTATGCATGCGACGAAGGAGACATGTATCATAGCTTTCGGCTCGATGTTCCTGGCTTTGCTGATTGTTCTTTTGTTACGACGCAAGGATTTAAATACCGCTAAGACAGTAAAAGTAACACATCTTATTATAGGTTTAGCTGCTGCTGTTGTGGTTTCGGCTCTTTTTTATTCATCGTTTTTCACTAATCCCGACGGGATTTTGGATTCCGTGAGCACTTATACAACCTATTTCAGCCGGTCAGGAAATAATAGTCTGCACATTCATCGGTGGTATTATTATCTGAAGATACTCATCTGGTCTAAATATGGTGACGGCCCGCTTTGGAGTGAAGGCCTTATAGTTTTTTTGGCTGTGGTTGGTTTTGTAGTTGCGATGAGAGGAAAAAGCCTGCCGAATGTTAATGTTCATCTGCTCAGGTTTATCGCGTTCTATACAGTCATTATGACTATTTTGTATTCTGCAATTCCATATAAAACTCCCTGGTGCGTGTTAGGGTTTCTGCATGGCACGATTTTATTGGCTGGTGTTGGTGCGGTTGCGCTGGTCAGACTAATGCCAAACGTTTTGCCGCGCTTGATTGTTATTTTCCTGTTGATTGGAGGCACTCTTCATTTGACTTGGCAGGCTTATTCGAGCAATTACAAGCATTATGCAGACGCTCGCAATCCCTATGTTTATGCTCATCCGACAGCTGATGTTTTCACTATGGTGCAAAGAGTTGAGGAGATGGCCGGCGTTCATGAAGATGGCTTCAATATGCATATCCAGGTTATCTGTCCGGATTCTGACTATTGGCCTCTTCCGTGGTATCTGCGCTCTTTCACTCGCGTTGGTTATTGGGATTATGTGGATATGAATGAGCCGGCTGCGCCTGTCATTATCGCCTCTGCGAGCGTGGAGCAGGAGCTTGCGAGAAAGCTGTACGAACTGCCGCCGCCCGGGAAAAAGAATCTTTATGTTCCCTTGTTTGATACATATATGGAATTGCGTCCCCAGATAGAGCTGCGTGGTTATGTCACAAAAGATTTGTGGGACCGCTTTCAGCAGGGTCAAGCCCAGTCGATTCAATCACAGACAACGGGTGAAAAATGACTCAGCCGGAACCAGGAACATGCTTTATCAACGGTGATTGGGATTCAATTTCCGGAATTCATCGTTTTTGCCATGAAGCGATGGCAACTACTTTTGAGGTTATGATTCTGCATGAGGACAGCCGTTACGCTCAACAGGCGGCTCGGGCTGCTTTCGACGAGCTTGAGCGGCTCGAAGCTGAACTTAGCCGGTTTATTGAAAATAGTGACATCTCCCGTATTAACAACCTCGCTGCCAACCAGCCTTTGCGAGTTGGTCTGGATGCGTTTGAGTGCCTGCAGCTCAGCGCCAAGATTAATACCGAGACCAACGGGGCTTTCGATGTTACTGTTGGGTCTCGATACCAGCAGCCGGGAATAGAGTATCCGGTAAAACTGGACGAAGCGCAATACACAGTTGAGCTATTGACCAGTCCGGTGCAGATTGATTTGGGTGGTATTGGTAAAGGTTTCGCCGTTGACCGGATGGCAGAGCTGCTGCGGGAATGGAGTATCGATACTGCCTTGATATCCGGCGGATATAGCTCGGTTTTAGCTCTCAATGCCCTGCCTGAGACAAAGGGCTGGCCGGTGACGTTAAGCAATCCCAATAATCGCAAACAGACCTTATCTCGTCTTTACTTGCAGAGGCGTGCTGTCGGCGCATCGGGTTTACAGAAGGGCCTGCATATCATTGACCCCCGTACGAATCGTCCGGCTAAAGGGAAAATTGCCGCATGGGCTTGTGCCACTGATGCGGCAACCGTTGATGCTCTTTCAACCGCCTTTATGGTTATGAGTCCGGAGGAAATCGAGCAGTATTGTCTGGCCCATCCGGAAGTTCGGGCATTGGTCATACTGCCAGAAGAAAAACAGCCACAAAGAGAAAAAATTCTATGGTTCGGCCAGTGGAAAAAGCATGAACTGCTCAAATGATACTATGCACGCCTTTTCACCCATTCCTGTCTGCCGGCAGGCAGGTACAACAACCCAGTGAAAAATTACAACGCCACGATGTAAACCGCCCAAATAGCAGTTAGGCGCAGCACCTTGTCAGCCCTCTGTTTCATTTGATTTTCCAAGGTTGCACGTTGAACACAGAGTTTGTAGATTCTCGAAGATAGTTTCTCCGCCCTTACTCCAAGGAGTAATGTGATCAACATGCAATACCACGCCGGGAGTTATTGCTGGCGAAGAACCACAAACGCGGCATTTGAAATTATCATGTTTTAGCACCTTCCATCGTAACTTGAGAGAAGGATCACGACTGGTTTTACGCTTGTTAGAAACTTCGGCGATTGATGAAAATTCAATCGTTTCCCCCTTACTGCTACTTGCGTATTTAACGAATTCTTGCAAAGCAGTTGTCCATGAGCCGAAACGACGGTTATATGGGTATTGTGAAATTGTTGAAGGAGCTTCGGAAAGTTCTCTGCGTCGAGGCTGACGCCCGTAGTGCTCCCAAAGCCGTAAAATATTTTCAAAGAGATCTTCGTCACTAATATTTATACGATTAGATGCTTGAAGGTCTGCGTTTCTTAATGCCTTGTTCCACGTTCCAAACCTACGAATGATTGTACTGACATCATATTTCCCTAGCTTGCTATATTTCCTTTGTGGTAGAGTATTTGTTTTAAGTTCATTTGCAACTCGCCTCAAATCGTCTGTCAGATCAGAGCCTTCAACTGGTTGACCAGAGACCCTTGATAAGTGAAACTTAAGTTTTCCCATTTCTTCCTTCTTCGTGACTAACTTCTGTTTATATGGTTTCCGCATAACACGCTCTCTTACAAAACCACTATCACCGTATTACTTGGCTGGCCTTCGCCAGCTTTATTTACCGCTATAATGCAATATTTGAGTTCTATTTTTTCCGGCTGGTCAACTAAAATTGCTTCTGTTGTTATCGACGTTGAAACATCGGCCCAGCTTCCGCCAACATTTGCTATCATAAGGTAAACCACATTAGTGTAAAAATCAGCTGATTTTGGCCGCCTTTTCACGGGCATTGGGCAAAGACTTTCATTTTTTAGATATGGTCCGTTTTATAGCTGTCAACTCAAGAAGAATACTCCAGAAGCTGCGCGTAGGGGAAAGCCGGCTGTCACGGTCACAGGTCCAATCTATAGGAAATTCCTTTATCCTGTAACCTTTTTTTCGGGCCCGCATTATGATTTCTATATCGAAGCCAAATCCATCGGTGGAACATTCGTAATATAACTGCCGTGCCACATCACCTTTGTATATTTTGAAGCCGCATTGTGTATCGGTGAACTCGGCAGGGATTTTCATATAAAGAATCACGAACCAGTGGAAAATCATGGCGCAAATTCGGCGATATAAGCTCCGGGACTTTTCAATGTGTGAACCTTTAATCCTTCTTGAGCCATGCGCTATATCGCAGGCACCGCTTTTCAATAATTCAAGCCCGCGTAAGACATTGTCATAGGGTACACAGCATCCGCTGTCGGCAAACATTACGTATTCACCATGGCTCTGCGTGATAGCCGTGCGAACGGCGGAACCTTTGCCGCGATGTCGCTCGTAACGGATAACATTCAGTATTACTTCTGAGGGAATTTTTGCGAGTTTTGCGGCCTCAGCGGTGTTGTCGCTGCTGCCGTCATCGACGACTATGATTTCTCCGGAAAAGTTATTGTCTTGTAAAAACGCCGCTGCCGCTTCGATATCACGGGCAATTTTTTTGCCTTCGTTAAGTGCCGGTATGACGATAGACAAATCCATATAGTCTGTTTCTCAATTATAAATGCGGTTTTAATCCGTATGCTGACATTATAATGCCTGTTCGCCGCTCATAAAAGCCTAAAAATCTCTCTGATTCGATGTGAGGATGCAGTCACGATGGCCATCCGGCAAATTACCTAAATCAGCATTGTGCTTTTTTCGGCTTCTGCATCTGAATTCTGGACCAGTCCCCTCGACGAAATGAAACAAGAATCCATATAAACACGCAGACAATAAAGCCGAAAGTCAAGTTGCGCACAAACACATCGATGGTAAGAAGTAAAACTCGCTGCCAGAACGGACTCAACACAATTAAAGAAAGCGGCTCTTTGTTAAAGCCATAGATAATCCAAATCGCCAGCTTAAAAACAATATAACCGTGTATTAAAATCATTGACCAGAATAGTGCCCATGCTCTGCGTTTGAGGGAGATGGGGGTAGCCAGGACTAAAGCAGTCAAAAAGGCAATATACATGTAGCCGGCACGACGACTATTACGGGGTATAAATCCGACGGGGGTCATTTTGCCGTCTGGTCCTTCTTGGTCCTTCTTATAAAAGGCAATCCTTATGTCATCCTCTACATCGTTCAGCGGATAGAAGCGTACAACACCTTCAGGTGCAAGTGATTCAAATAAGAAAGCTGCTCCTGTCCTGTAAAGTCTTGAATAAGCAGCTGCCAAGCCCGGCCAAGGAACCATCAGCGGCACATAGATAATCACAAATACACAGAAAAAACCTATAACGTGCTTAGTCTGGATTAGCTTGACACGGGTTGTGTCGATATTTGACTTTGCGTCGCCCATCGCAGCCACACAATCCAAAACAAGACAGCAAAAACTATAAATAGTCCCTGCCACACTTCAATATGCATAATATCAAGGGCTTTGGGCAGATAAACACCAATCAAGAACAGATTTATAACCCTTACGAAATTCAGAATTGCCAAAAGCAATGTCCCCGCAATAATACCAGGAATCTTTCTCAAAAAAGGTGCTGGAAATGCCAAAACAGCACAGACAAATAAAGCTATCGGCTCAATTCCGGAACATTCAGGGGCAACATTGACAGAAAAATCCGATGAAGAAATGGATGAACCTGCGACAGTTATATCCTGGCCAAGAAAAGACAATATGGCACCCGATACTTTAGCGTTAAAGGGAAGATAAGAAAACAAGAAGTCTCTTTTGTAGAAGGGTGTGAATACTGCGAAAGCATAAAACAAGCCCAACAAAACACCAAAAAGGAACAGGAATAGCAAGACCGGATGTCGATGGAGCAAACCTGTTACAATCTGGCCGATGGATTTTTCTCCTTGCTTTGAGGCCATTCTCTCATTGCTGTTCGTCCTCCTACTGCCGGAAACCGAGGACCATTTTGACTGCTGTCTTTTCTTTTTTTTCTTCCCACTCATCTGTCTTGACGCTTCTTTTCCAAGTTGCTACCTGCTACTTTGGTGTTTACCCCTTCAATAATTGGCGGGGAAGGCACATAGACTTACATCCTTCCCCGCCAAATTTGTCTTCAACGCTCTATTACAACTCAATAGCGGCCATTTCTACCTATGCTGCTACCCGTCGTCTCCGCTGAACAATTACAAACGCCCCAGCTGTCAACAACAGCACCGCCATCACAATCAGACCCCACTCGGACACGGTGGGTATTATGGGTTCGCGGTACTGAATCATTTCCACCGACTCATGCCCCTCGCCCGTAGCCATAAATCGGAAGAGGACGACACTAGAGGCTTCAAGTGGGCCAAGATTGTAGGGCATACTTTGCCCGTAATTGAGCGTAACACCGTTCACGTCCACCCATGTAAGTTCCGGAGTAAGATTCGGATCAAGGAGATCATTATTCAAATCCTCGAGAGGACGAACCGTATCAGTAATCGCGTAGCGGACGTCCGTTATAGTGATCGGTCCCATAGGGGCTCCGGGGCCGTCATTTGGTTCGATGGGGTACCCTGTGCCGGTCCAATCGACCCATTCGTGAATAACTTCCACGACTACATCCCCGTCGCTGTCGTAGGCATTAGTTCCGACTCCGACAACATTACCTATCTTCTGTCCGTACTCATCCGTCCAGAAGGCGTGAATCACCTCCACTGGCGGCCCCTCCTTCGTATTGAAGCATGCATCGGTCCACGAGCAGTGCTCGACCGTGCCGCCGCTAAAGTGAACGGATGTTATGTCCTGTTGGGAGTGGTACTCTACCTCGACGTCCTTGAACTTATTACCGGGATATGTGCGTTCTATGGTATGCTTCCCCTTTAATATCTTCGTCAGGTCATGCGCGGTTTCCCCAGAGTCATTATGTAACCATTCCTGGCAGTCATATGCGAGCGCTGTAGCGCTGCAACCCATCAAGACACCGGTCATAACAGCAACCAATATAAAACCCTTTATTTGTCGTAACATCTCTATATACCTCCTTTTAGCTAATTATCTCGTTAAGTGAAGTGGGTATTGCCCACTCCGCAGTTTCTCTACGTATTAGAGTAGTTTCATTTTGCTCATATTATGCTGAGACGTTTGAAGATAGCGGCGGTGGGCGGGGGTATCCTCGGAAAATAGTAATAAGCTGAAAATATAATAATGTTTGTAATATGTGGTATGTATCAGAGCGAGGTGATACTCCTAATGAATTCAATCGGGAAATTCTCAGGCGAGCACTACTTAGTATAGAAAGCAGCGATGCGTTGACACAAGCCACCAGAAAGGCCACAAAAGCGTAGCCGAGCAAACGGCTAATCCAATGCAGAATCGGGCTTTGACTTTGGGTGCCGGCGAGCAGACCTTGCTGTAGGCCAAGCGGTTTGATTGCAACTTCGACCAGTACCCAGCCGATGCCCAGCAGCAGCGGGTTAAAGCCGACCCAGCGGGTAAGAAGGGCACCAAAGCATACATAGAGCGCCGGTACGATGGTGAGTAAGGCCAGAGATTGAAATGTCGGTGAAATAGCAGGGGCTGCAAAGGCAACAGAAAAGAAATAGAAGCAAACGCCCCAAATGGCACCAGCCAGCGTGGCAGATACTGGCCTAAGCACACGAATGGATAAAAATAGCGGCAGAAGACTAAACCAAGCAAGCCAGGAGCAGGCGGTTGAACCCACAGCAATGGCCATCAGCAGGGCACTAAGCGCCAGCGATATGATCAATACCACCGCTTTGAGGCACTGCCACCTACAGCCAGCTCCGTCTTTCCATTTTGCAGACAACGCTATCTCCATATATTTTTGATTAACGACCTTATTTCAGGTCTTACAATCCCGCACAACAACTCGGCCTGAATGGGCATCTGCTGCTACGGGGTTATATTCCAAAAAAGAGTAAGTACAATATGGAGGACTCACTTGATAAAGTGGTCTTGGCTCATGCGCATTATTCCTCCTTTCAGCGCACAGTATTTAGCTGTGCACCAATCTGCCATTATTACAAATCCGCTTAGCGTCAAATAACTACCAGATAGCGGCGACTAAGTCAAGTGTATTTTTTAGTTTTTTTACCAATTTTTTTTGGACTGCCCCGAAACACCATAAATGCGAGAAAAAAGGCCAAAATAAACCCCGTTAGAAATTCTATAACTGGGGAACAATCTATAAAACGGAAGATTTCTAACAGGGTAAACATTTGTTGCGGTCTGGCGTAATAAATGATATAATATGAGATACTAAAGGCAGTCTTTGAGCCGAAGAGTGTAAGCCATTTCGACCGAAGCCCCTGCTTCTGTCTTCTGACAGGAAGACGCAGGGGCGGAGTGGAGAAATCTATTAAAAAACAGATTTCTCGACTCGCCTTCGGCTCGCTCGAA